>DATMSL010000754.1:0-2622 GCA_035565435.1 Dyadobacter sp.
GTTTGTTTTCAGAAATGACCCTTCCACTTTGGCCGACCGCTCACCCGAGGAAATGCAGGCCAGCATGCAAAAATGGATGGACTGGATCGGGGGAATTGCGGCACAAGGCAAGCTGATCGACCGGGGTAACCGGTTGAACCCGGCGGGTAAGGTGGTAAAACCCTCGCTGGCCATCACCGACGGTCCGTATATCGAAACGAAGGAGTCGGTAGGCGGCTACACGATGGTGCGGGCGGAGTCGCTGGACGAAGCAACCGAAATGGCCAAGGGCTGTCCGATCCTGCTCTTCGGCGGTAATGTCGAAGTGAGAGAAATAGACCGTATATAACCGGTAACCCGAATGTTCCACAAGCCTTTGTAACCAGCAAAGGCTTTTTTAATTTAAGGCCATGGAAAACCAGGAATTGATACCACACTTATTCAGGACAGAATACCGCAAGATCACGGCGGTATTGGGTAAGACATTCGGTTTGGAGCACATCGAAATCGCCCAGGACATTGCCAGCGATACATTTTTGCTCGCTTCTGAAATGTGGGCGATTAAGGGAGTACCCGATAATCCCGTGGCGTGGCTTTACACCGTGGCACGTAATAAAACACTCGATTACCTTCGGCGTGACAAGCTTTTTAAAGAAAAAGTCAGTGGTCAGGTGGTGCGGAATAGCCCTGTGGGTGATGAAATAGATGTCGATTTATCAGCCCGTAACATTACCGACAGCCAGTTGCAGATGATGTTCGCCATATGCCATCCGTCTCTACCTGTCGAATCGCAAATTGGCCTTGCACTTAATGTTTTGTGCGGTTTCGGGATTAACGAGATCGCCAGCGCGTTTCTGACCAACAAGGAGACCATCAACAAGCGACTTTACCGCGCCAGGGAAAAACTGCGTGCCGAGCAGGTAAAAATGGAGTTTCCCGACGAAACCGAGATCGAGGCGCGCCTGGAAGCGGTTTTAAAGACCTTGTACCTGCTTTTCAATGAAGGTTTTTATTCGGCAGGGAAAGACATCACGCTGCGGAAGGACGTTTGTATCGAAGCTATGTGGCTCACCAAAATGCTGACAGAAAATCCGGGCACCGACAGGCCGCCCGTTAATGCACTGCTTGCGCTGATGTGCTTTCACGCATCGCGTTTCGAGGCACGCATTAATCCGGAGGGTGAAACAGTGCTCTACCAGGATCAGGACGACAGCCTCTGGGACGCGGCCTTGATCAGTCGGGGCGAGTGCTACCTCAACCGCGCATCCATCGGCCAGCAGCTCTCCCGCTACCATCTTGAAGCGGCGATTGGCTATTGGCACACCATCAAGGCCGACACTCCCGAAAAATGGGAGCGCATTCTCCAATATTATAACCAGTTGCTCATTCTCGAATATTCACCCATCGCCGCGTTGAACCGCACCTATGCTTTGGCCAAAGCCCGGTCCAAAGCCGAGGCCATCCGCGAAGCCGAGAAACTGAATCTTGCCGACAACCATTTATACCACTCGCTGCTCGGAGAATTGTATTTGGGAATTGATGACGCGAAAGCGCTGGGATATTTCAATGCGGCATTAGGGTTGGCGAAGTCGCGCGCGGACAAACAATTATTGGTGGAGAAGATAAGGAGGGTACGTGACGTCGGATAATGCTTCGTTTTACCGTTTGATTTTTATTCGTGGCAGTTGGAGGGTTAAGAGGTGTTGTTGGGAAGGATGACATTTCAACTCTTCCGCAAATTTCAGTATATTGGGATATATGGATTGATTACTATGAAAGATTCACAGGTAGCAATTACGGATGTTCTCAAAAGGCAGATGCGACGAAAGCTCAGTTTCGGCGCACCATTAATCAGGCCCTGAAGACTAAGGAGTCGATTAACGCCTATTTCAGAGGTGAAATCACAATCCGGGAATTGCATGCACGCGGAATCAAATTTGTCAAGACCATATAACTATTTTTACAATCCCGCTTCGGGAACTTACCACGACATAGATTTCACAGTTTACTTTGCGATTGATTCTTCGTGGTTTCCCCGCTCCCGCAACTTGCTGATGAAATTTATACATTTGGATTTTGGTCAAGCTGTACGGGCCGACGCGACCCGCGTGTAATGAATACGTTGGCAAAAATCATCAAGGAGCATTTCGAATTGAACCGCGACAGCATTCTCACATTTGTATGCGATGACCAAAAGCAAATGAGTCGTCGCCGCAAGTTTAATGTCTGGTATCTGCTCCAACGAGACAGTGATGTGATCAAACTGGATAAGGATGTGGTGTTCGAAGGGAGAACCAAGCACACATCTATTTTAATGCATGCAGATAGTATCTTTTTTTCGGTGGTGAGCGAAGCATATTTGAATGCAGATCCAGATGTTACAGGCAAAATACTGGACTAGATCAACCTTTTTCACATTCCCTCGCCTCATTAAGCTTTTATTAATACCCTGTTAATCCTGCCCGCCTAATTTGCCCATCTGTTTGTTTGGCTAACCCATAGCTGCTTGTGCTGCAACTGCGGTTGAGGCGCTCATCGCCGGTTAACCAAACTTTAATAACCCAGAGCATTAAAAATCCCCATTTGTGTCCTCTTAACGCAAAGGACAACAAATACACTCTTGCATGAAACACCTACTCCTAA
>DATMSL010000755.1:0-1804 GCA_035565435.1 Dyadobacter sp.
AGTCGGAGCCCGTTCGATTTCCAGCGCCACGCAATTCTATTAAAGTGACATTCATCTCGAATGACCGGCTCCGGTAGGTGGACGTATTGCTGACATGGCAACTGACGCCGGCGTTTCGTAACGAGTTTATCGCCGCATCTAACTTCGAACTGTCCTGCTCCAATACGACCAACGTTACATTAGGATTCATCAAAAAAGGGAGCGAATCCAAAGCCTGTTCGGGCTTCAACTCGGTCAAAAAAAGCGATCGATGCCAAAGCCGAAGTGACGCCACTGTATCATAAAACGTCAAAGCCATTTCGGTGTCGCCGTAGCGCATCTTACGTGCCAGTTCCTGCGATCGTCCGTCTCGGGCAGCGAAGCTATTCCTGTCAAACCAGAAGAGCGGAATCCGACTCGATAAAATATCGGCGGTTATCAGATTTCGAACAAACGCTGCTCCTCGGAAATACTCTTCATTGTCGATGGTGTTGGCTGATTTATATAGCTGCTGAGTATCCTTGTTGGTGGCGAAAGAAAGGCCGCATACTGCTAAAATTACTACTAATGCGGCAGACCTAAAGAGTGCAACGTTGCGTAGGGGCGTGATAAACAAAAGGCCTATGGCCACACAGCAACCTAAAAAAGTAAATAAATCAACAGATAAACCAGATGCCTCTACTATATTGGTGACGCTGAGAGAAAAGTAGCTAATTGCACCCAAAATTAAGGAGATAGCCACATACAACGCTATTCGGACGTTCTCGGTTTTGGGCAACAGTATCGCCGTTAATGCAGCCACACCTATCATAATTCCCGGAATGGCGAGCCCGGCATAAAAAGGTGATTGTGTGGTACTGCCGCCGAATGTCAGATCATAAATCGGGAGTAGCGCGGTACTTGAGACTGAAATTATTGTCGCAGAAACGTCGATACGCCGAAGTCCGCGCAACCTGTCGGAGACCAGCAGAATAGCCAAGGTCAACGAGACAACGATACCGGGGACCAGTCGTGTCGTATAAGGCAGCCAGTCCATGATGCTGAAACGATATTTAGCGCCGAAACCGGTAATGGAAGCGTTCACTATCCATTTCAGTTGAACAAATGCGCTGATACCAAAGCCTATTTTGTAAAGTACGGCGACGAAGAAAAACCAGGTCAAAACCCCGCCAATCAAGCCGCTAGCAATAAAAATAATAGGCTTGCGTGTGAAATCTTCCCACTTGGCTATTAAAAAGAAAAGAATGATGAGACCCACCGGCGCTGCCGCAAGTACGTGGGCAAGAATGCCAAGGGTTGCGGCAACTCCTGCAATCATCACCCACAAAGTACGGTTTGCCACGCTCCACCTAGCTAGGGCAGCAAATACACAAAGCGTATAAGCTATGTATGCGCCATCAACATACCCCGCCGTATTCGCAAGCAAGTAAACAGGGTTGTACGCCAAGAACGATACTGTGATGGTAGCCGCTGGGCGTCCCCAAAGAATACGAACTGCATCATAAAGGGCAACGAGCCCAATAAAGTAGAATGCGAAGACGACGAGGAGCCGTGCTTGGACTATTGGCAAGACCATGTTTGCCAGGACATTCGGTAATAGAAAAGAAACCCGAAGCGAATGGTAGTCCCAACCGTAGGTCTTAACGATGTCGAAATAATCCATCGAAAGTCCAAGGTAAAGTGCGGGATCAACCCATCCGGCGGGCGGAAATCTTTGAATGGGTGCCGTAAAAAGGAAAAGCGCCGGCAATATCCCCACCACCGCGATATCGAATAACCAGCCACGTCTTATGTGGAAAGCTCGATCCGATGGGGCGCCGTCGCC
>DATMSL010000756.1:0-2600 GCA_035565435.1 Dyadobacter sp.
CAAAAACTTTTAACACAAACCAATGGCCTTACAACTCAACCCCGCCCTGGACCTTGCCTACATCGACCAGGCCTACGGAGAAGATCCTGTAATCCTGTACATGATTTTTGATGCATTTCTGAGCGATTCGGTTCCACGCTGGCAGTCCTTGCAAGGGGCTCTGGAGTCGGGCGACCTCAAAGAATCGGCCAGTATCGTGCATGGATTAAAACCTTCGTTTACCATGACCGGCCTCACGCACGTGCGCCCGAAGGTGGAAGTGCTTGAAAAAGCCATCAAGAACGACGAGCCGACTGAACAACTGCTGAAAATGTACCGGAATATTTCAGCGGAGATCGAAGAACTGATCCCTGTTCTTGAAACGGAATCCGAACGGCTGAAACAGTTGTAAGCTAATTGAAAACATTGACGAGCGCATAGTCTGAAGCTATGCGCTTTTTCTTTTAGATTTCTCCCAGGCCGCACTTTGCGAACCTTTGAAATACCTTCGGATACCGGCCAGCACGGCGTAGTTCATCATGCAAAAGTAATAGGGCACAAAAAGCGCCTTCACCTTGATCTTTCTCGCTTCGAGTATCCACCCTGCCAGCGCAAGCCCGTAAAAACCGATCTGCCCTGCCAGCAGAAGCTGGTAAATCACGCCCCCGGATTGGATCACAATTAAAATATTGAATACCAATGCCAGAATCATCAGAAATGGCGTCACCGTCCAGCGGAGCACACGGTGGCTGATATACTGGAAGGAAAGCAGCGGGTCGTGAAACGGGTTTAACAGTTTCTGCAATCGCAGGATCGACTGGATTCCGCCGGCTGCGATGCGCACCTTTCTTTTCAATTCCTCTTTAATGTTCTCCGAGGACAGTTCCGAAGCATACGCATCAGGCTCATACACAATACGATAGCCTTGTTCGGCTATTTGCATCGAAATCATAAAATCGTCCAGGATCGTATCGGGCTCCACCGAGCGGTACAGCGACCGCCGTACGCTGAATAGCTCCCCTGCCGCTCCTACCACCGAGTACAGCTCGGAATCCCACTTTTTGAGCGTCGACTCATACTTCCAGTAAAAGCCCTCGCCTGCTGTGGCATCCGACAATGCGTCCTGCATTACCCGCTTCTCACCCGACACCGCCCCCACTTTGGCGTCGGCATAATGCCTTGCGATGAGCAGTAGTGCGTCCTTGTTGAGGAAGGTGTTGGCGTCGGTAAAAACAACGACATCGGTATTTACTTCATCCATCGCCCGGTGCATGGCCAGGATTTTACCGCTGCGCACTGGCGTATGCATGAGCTTGATCTGCGGGTAACCTGCCACCAGATCAGGCGTGCGGTCGGAGGAACCGTCGGTCACGAAAATCAGGCTCAGCTTACCCGCCGGATAGGACAGTTGCAGCGTATTCGCGATTTTGTCTTCGATAATACTTTCCTCGTTGTAGGCGGCGATCACCAGCGTAAGTGTGGGAAATTCCTGATCCAGCCCGGGAGCGGGCCTCTTGCCTTTGAATGCCCTACGAATGCGGACGAAAATGTACAGCACGATGCCGTAACCGAGGAATGTGTAGAAAACAATAAACAGACTGAGCCAGAAAAGTATCTTCATAAATCAGCGGGTCAACGGGAAGCCCAGGTTTTTGCTATCAGGATCGTTTTTGAAATGCCAGGCAATGGCGCGCCAAAACACGGGTATGAAACTGTATTCTTTATTTTTGATATACTGAATAATGTTCCGAGGCGCTACTGCCAGCATGAAATAGCAGCAGAACACAAAAAACCTGAAACCCGGCGCGTTTTTCCGGACGAATAAAATACGGTTACGGTTCATGAAAAACTCCTTCAGGGCAGTCCGCTTGCCTACCGATACCGATTCCTTGTGATAAATCAATGCATCCAGGTTCACATGGACTTCATACCCCGCCCTTTTTATGCGTTCACACCAGTCGAGCTCCTCGTAGTAAAGAAAATAGTTCTCGGCCATTCCGCCTGCTTTCTGCCAGGCTTCGCGGCTGATCATCATCGCAGCCCCGTGCGCGTAGCCTGTCGGGCCGGAGAGGAAATCGTACTGCCCCCGGTCCTGCTCGAACTGCCCGATGCACGCATTGCGGCAAGTATAGTAGTTCATCGGGGTATAGCCGGTGTATTGCAGCATGCCCGGCTGGTCGAAATAATGGATCTTGGGAGAAATCATCCCGATTTTGGGATTGCCTTCCATGGTACTGACCAGCTTTCCGATCAGGTCTGCGGTTACCTCGGTATCATTATTAATCAGGAAAAGATAGTCACCGATGGCGTGCGCAAGACCGATGTTATTTCCTCCTGCAAACCCGGTGTTAAGGTCCGAGCGGACGAACAGGATACCCGGATACCGCTGCTGCCATTCAGGCACAGGGTTTGCTTTGCTCCCATTGTCTACCACGATGATTTCTAGGTCGGGATAGGTATTGACCTCCGCCAGTGATTTAAGCAAGTCTTCGGTAACCTTCGGCTGATTAAAATTCACCGTTACGATGGACACTTTTTTCATGCGTAAAACCAGGTCGTCAGGACTGCCGAAAACACAGGAATATTTTTATTGATTTGTAGAACTATTTCAAATTTAACAA
>DATMSL010000757.1:0-6122 GCA_035565435.1 Dyadobacter sp.
TAGTCTAAAAATACTTTTGCGCTCGATTTTCGAGCACGAAGTAGGAGGTTCTAAAAGTGGATTGTAACGTGTTTTCTTGTTTTTGTTAAATTTTTTAAAACTATTATGAAGAAACTGGTACTGCCAATTGTTCCGTTGGTAATGACAGGTATCCTGGTTTTCAGTCCGGGCAGGCATGCAGTGGCTTCCGGTAAAGGCCGGATGATGTTTGAAAGGCCGACCCGCGCATTGACCGTGACGGGTAAGGTGGTGGATGAGACCGGTCAGCCGCTGCTCGGTGTGACGGTTTTGGAAAAAGGGACCAACAAAGGTACCGTAACCGACGCTGCGGGTACGTTCTCGATTGACGCCGGCTCCGGCGCTACGTTGGTTTTTTCATTTGTGGGCTTCATCGCGCAGGAAGTGGTGGTTTCGGGCAATGCGCCGCTGGCCGTTACTTTGAAAGAGAATGCGATGATGCTGAACGAGTTTGTAGCGGTAGGTTACTCGACGATGCGCAAAAGTGACCTTACCGGTGCTATTTCGAGTGTTAAGGCAAAGGAGTTGAACCTCAGCACCCCGACAGTCGGACAGGCATTGGTAGGTAAAGTGGCCGGTGTGCAGATCTCGCAGGTAAGCGGTGCGCCTTACGTTGGCACGAAGATCCGCGTGCGGGGCGTAGGCTCAGTGAATGCGAGTTCGGACCCATTGTACGTGATCGACGGCTATCCGGCGGGTAATGACGTTTTCATTAACCCGAATGATATCGAGTCGATCGACATCCTCAAAGATGCAGCTTCTGCTGCCATTTATGGCTCGCGTGCTGCGGGTGGGGTGGTGCTGATTACGACCAAGAGAGGTAAGGAAGGCAAAGGCCGGCTGGAATATGAATACCAGTTTGGCGTGCACCAACTGAGCAAAAAGGTCGATCTTTTGAATTCGTCCGAATTTGGCCAGCTGATGATTGACGGCCGGAATGCAAGCTACCGCGACCTGATGGTGAATGCAGGCAAGACCTGGAACGATGGCATGTACTCCGACGACAATGCAACCCGTATCAAAAATGTGGGTAACGCGGGTTCTGTGAGCATTCCGACGGATTTGTACGATTTCGCGAACCAGAAACTGATTACTCCGAAATACAATACCGACTGGCAAGACGAGCTTTACCGCAATGCACCTGTACACCGTCATAATATCTCGTTCTCGGGTGGAAAAAACGGATTGCGGTATGCGATCAGCGGCGGACAGCTCAACCAGCAGGGGATTATCCTCAGCACAGGCCAGCACCGGACCAATTTCCGGACCAACCTGGATGCCGATATTAACAAGAAACTCAAAGTGGGTGCCAACCTCGCATTTACCTACAACAGCAACCGCGAGGTGCAGGAAGGGCGTTTTAACCAGGGGCCTATCCTCGGCGCGCTGATCTACATGCCGATTTTCAAAGCGTATAATGAGGATGGGTCGCTTGCCAAGAACGAGGCGGCTGCATTGAGCTCGGCATACGGGTACCAGTCTATCGAAAACCCCGTGGCTTTGGCAACCGAAACGCATATTAACCGCAAAGGCCAGCGCGGGACATTCAGCGGGTTTGCTACCTACGAGATCATTCCCGGCCTGAACTTCAAGCTTAACCTCGGTTTGCAGACGTTCAACGAGAAATATGAATTTTATTCTCCAACCAGCCTGAGCAGCGGGGCAAATCCTCCGGGATCACCGCAAGCCATTGCCGCTGCCAATGCAGTATCGCAAATGACTACCCAGATGGACAAGCTGGCTGAGTTTACATTGAACTACAAAAAGCAACTTGGCAAGCACAGCATCGAGGGTTTGGTGGGTTATACAGCCCAGGAAAACAACCGCGACATCGTTTCGGTGACTGCCCGTGGGTTTTCCAATGACCGAATCGAGGAAATAACCGGAAAGGGTGCCGACGCAACCAATTTCTCTTTGAACGGCGCTACCGGCAAAGTGAACTGGACATTGCTTTCCTACCTGGCCCGTGCGGCGTATAACTACGATGGTAAATATTACCTTACGGCTACTTTCCGAACCGACGGCTCGTCACGTTTCGGCCCGAACAATCGCTGGGGTAACTTCCCGTCGGTATCTGCCGGCTGGAACATTTCCAACGAGGAATTTTATAAAAGTGCGTTAGGCAATGCCTCTACATTGAAACTCCGTGCAAGCTGGGGATTGAGTGGTAATAACAACATCGGTGATTACAACTTTCTCCAAACGATGGCAACGCCGGGCGGGGTGGTTTATGGAAACGGATCGGTGAATACGGCCATGTGGGCTACGGGTATCAAAGACCTCAGCCTGGGTTGGGAATCGACTTCGCAGTATAACTTCGGTGCTGACCTGGGCTTGTTTGACGACCGTTTGTCGATCATGGCGAACTACTACATCAGCCGGTCGTTCAACCTGTTGTTCAACCAGCCGCTATCTGCCATTTCCGGTGCTTCGACGATCCTGACCAATCTCCGGAACTCGAAAGTACAAAACAAAGGTATCGACCTTCAAGTGGACGCACGCGTGATTTCCACCAAAGATTTTGACCTGAACATCGCCGGTAACATTTCCGTGAACCGCAATAAAGTACTCGATATGGGTGGTGCGAGCACGATCATTACCAACGGCGCCGAGCGTTCCTACCTGACCCACATTACCCAGGAAGGCCAGCCGATCGGTATGTTCTATGGTTTCAAAGTGAAAGGAATGGTGCGCGAGAAGGATATGGAGAATATTGCTGCCGATAATGCGGTTTACAATTCGTCGACGCAGTCGTTTCCGGCTGGTTACCAGCTCAAAGGACCTGCGCGCTCTACGGCTTCTACCAACCCGCTTCGCCCGGGCGACCTGTATTTCGAAGACGTAAACAACGATGGTGTCGTGAACGATGCCGACAAGCGTGTAATCGGTTCGCCGCACGCGAAATTCACTTACGGCTTTGCGATTACGGCAAGTTACAAGAGCTTCGATTTCAGCTCGTCGTTCAACGGAACCTATGGCAACAAGGTGCTCGACGGGCAGGATTACTACCTCTACAACATGGAGGGCTCGGGTAACCAGTATGCAAAAGTGGCCAATCGCTACCGTTCGGAGTCGCAGCCGGGTGACGGGCACGTGTACCGCGCATCACGCGGAGGGACGCAAAGCAACAGCACGCGTTTGTCGACCTTCTATTTGCAGGACGGCTCGTTCCTGAGATGTACCAACCTGACATTGGGTTACAATATGAACAGCATCGGCAGTCTGACCAACAATGCCATCAGCGCATTGCGGGTGTATGTAGGCGTGGACAATGCTTTCACTTTGACCAAATATCTGGGCTACAACCCTGAGGTGGATTACAACAATGGAGCTAACCTGACACCGGGCGTCGACTATGGAAAATATCCGCTCGTGCGTGCCTACAACATCGGTGCCCGTATTACATTTTAAGCAGTAGAAGAGATGATCAAGCGTAAATACATTTTCAATACATTGTTTTCAGCATTCGGACTGGTGGCCCTGGTGGGGTGTTCCAACGATTTCCTCGATCAGGAAAACCCGAATGCAGTATCGGCACCCACTTTTTACCGGACACCCGATGATGTGGCCCTGGCCGTGAATGGTATCTATAACTCACTCCGCGATGGCAATGGTATCGGGGAAAACAGCGGGTTGTTCAGCGAAGAGCGTTCGGACAATACCGGCCGTAACGACAATCAGTCGAACGCGGGAGAGCCGTTCCAGTTCAACGATTTTTCGCTGTTGCCCAGCAATACCTATTTGAAAAATCACTGGCTGACGCTGTTCCAGATGGTAACGCGCTGCAACCAGGTGCTGGCCGGCATTGAGCGCGTGACTTTTACCGATGCCAATTTGAAAGAGCAGTACAAAGCCGAAGCGAAGTTCATCCGTGCATTGACCTACTTCCACCTCGTGCGCAAATGGGGCGACGTGCCATTGGTTACCAAAGAATTGCTCAGTACCGATGAGGTAACGGCGGCCACTTTCCGCGAGAAGCAGGATGCGGTGTACAACCAGATCACCCAGGACCTGAAAGATGCGGTAGCTTCGACTTTGCCGGATAAGCAGACTGCCAACACGAAAGGTAAGGTAACCAAAGCGGCCGCCAATGCATTGCTGGGCCAGGTGTACCTCACCATGGCGACTACCCTGGATGCAGCTAACCGCACGGCTAATCTGAATGAAGCCCAAAAGTACCTGACGGCGTCGTACAATCTGCGCACGTTCGGGGAGTTGAAGGAGGTGCCTTATGTGGATGTATTCGACGTGGCCAAGAAGTCTACGAATGCGGAGACTATCTTCCAGGTGGTGAACAAGCAAGGCGATATCAACTTCTCATCTTCGATCGCCCGTAACAACCAGGCGAAAGGAGAGACGATCAATTCTTTGTTTGCGTCGTCTGGCTCGGGCGGTAATGTTACGCCTGACCTTGTGCAAGATTACGAGGAAGGTGATGTGAGAAAAGACTTTTCGATCAAATTCGCCAACGACCCGATCGTGAAGGACTATTTTATCACCAAATACCGCGACGCCAGCTCGGCGGCAACGACCAACGGCTACGGCGGCAATGACTGGATCCTGATCCGTTACGCCGATGTGATCCTGATGCTCGCCGAAGTGCATATGCAACTGGGCGACGAACCGACCGCTATCGGTTTTCTCGATCAGGTCCGCGAGCGTGCCGGCCTGCCGAAATATGCGGCCTCGAAAGCCAATGCAGATTACGCAGCCAAATACCCGACATTGAAACTCGCTATCCTGCATGAACGCCGCGTGGAGCTTGCATTCGAGAACCACCGCTGGTTCGATTTGCTGCGCTTCTTCACGACCGACGAGCTCGTGGCTTACTTCAAAAGCAAAAAGCAGGAGAATTTCGGTATCGCGAAACTGAGCAACTTTGGCAAAAAAGACCGTTACTATCCGATTCCGTTTGACGAAACCAAACTGAACCCGGAGAAAATGTACCAGAACGAAGGTTACTAAAACCTGAACCGGACTATTACACCGCCCTGCGCCTCAAAACCGCAGGGCGTTTTCTTGTCTACCCCACGACGGCTACATTCAGCCCGCCTTGCTGCAATGCGGCCATTTTTTCGGCGTCGGCGTCTGTGATGAGTGTATGAACGGCCGAAAGTTCGGCGAACTTCACATAGCTATCCCTGCCGATCTTGGAGCCGTCGCAAAGCAGTATTACCTGGCCGGCATTGCGAATAAATGCGGTGGTAATGGTCGATTCGTGCTCACTGTGCGCGGTGAGGCCGTTTTCTGCGGACAAACCGTCCACGCCGATAAATGCCTTGTGCGCATGGTAGCCGTTGATATGCTGGACTGCCTTATCGCCGTGAATGGCTTTTCGCGCCTTGTTCAGCTCCCCGCCGATCAGGTTAATCTGGATGGAAGGTACATCGATAAGCTCTGCCAGAATAGGCAATGAGTTGGTTATCACGCGAATGCTTTTCTTTTTCAAAAAACGGCACATCTGGAAGACTGTGCTGCCGCAATCGAGGAAGACGATGTCGCCATCCTGCACATAAGAGGCCGCTTTCTCTGCAATCTGCTCCTTTGCCGGGTTATTCACGCCCGCCTTTTCCGAAAATCCGGTCAGCACGGGGTTTTCCATCCTCATGGCGCCTCCGTGCGTGCGTATGAGCAATCCTTCGTCCGCAATGTCGCCCAGGTCGCGGCGGATCGTTGCTGGCGATGCTTCCAGTATTTCGGCCAGTTCGAACACGGTGAGGCTCTCGGCGGTATCCAGCGCAGCCAGAATTTTTTTCTTGCGTTCTTGAAAGTTCATTGTAAATGCCTAATTTTGATCAAAAATAATCAAAATTGATTAAAAATAATCAAATCTATTAGCTTTGGACGGTATTATTGCTCACCAAAAGTAGTATATCTGATCATTTTTAATAAAATCATTTCACTTAAATCACATTAGCCATGAGTGGATTAATGATTTTGGTTGCCGGGCCGTACCGGTCGGGGACGAATGACGCCCCCGCTTTAATGCGTAGGAACCTCGATAAGCTCGAATCGGTGACGTTACAGCTGTTCCGCGCGGGGCATTTGCCGGTGATCGGGGAATGGGTGGCGTTGCCGCTGCTCAAATTAGCCGGTTCCAAAGT
>DATMSL010000758.1:0-8721 GCA_035565435.1 Dyadobacter sp.
AATGGTCGTTGATGATGTAAGTCAGTATCGGAGACAGAATACAAACGAACGGCACAAAGCGGTCCTTCACGGGTCGTTTCAGAAACGCGCCGAAAGAGAATAAGCCCAGCAGCGGCCCATAGGTATAACCAGCAAGGTCAAATACCGCAGTGATTACCTCCTTGTTGTTCATCCGGTTGAATATGAGGATTACCAGGTAGAATATCACCGAGAAGCCCACGTGCACCCAGAACTTGATCGACGCCCGATTTTCTTCCGGACGCTTCTCAATGTTCATGAAATCAATGCAGAATGCAGTCGTCAATGCGGTAAGTGCCGAATCGGAACTGGCGTAGGTAGCAGCAGTAATCCCAAGGAGGAAGGTTACTCCCACCACTAATCCCAGGTGGTTTAATGCGAGCATCGGATAGAAATCGTCCGTCTTCGGAGTCGCAGGTATGCCTTGCGCCTCAGCATATACGTAAAGCAATGCACCGAGCGACAGAAAGAGGAAATTGACAATCACGAGCACCACTACGAACCAGAACATATTCTTCTGCGCTTCTCCGATGTTTTTACAAGTGAGGTTTTTCTGCATGAGGTCCTGATCGAGGCCAGTCATGACAATCGCAATGAACACACCGGCAAAGAACTGTTTGAAGAAGTTCTTGGGGTCGTTGGTATCCCAGTAAAAGATCTGCGAATACCCGCTTTTCTGCACTGTCGTCCAGATATCGCCTATCCCATTGAGATTCAGTTCGCTGGAAACCAGTACGATCGTCAGAACGACCGCGGTAATGAGGAAAAAGGTTTGAAGTGTGTCCGTTACGATGATCGTTTTAACGCCACCTTTAAATGTATAAATCCAAATCAGGAATATCGTAATCGCTACCGCCACTTCAAACGGAACACCGAGCGGCTTGAACAATGCGAGTTGCAACACTTGCGCAGCCACGTACAGGCGTACAGCCGACCCCACCGTACGTGAGAGCAGGAAAAAGCCCGAACCCGTTTTATAAGACCAGAATCCGAAACGCTGTTCGAGGTAGGAATAGATTGAAATGAGGTTCAACCGGTAGTAGAGCGGCATCAGCACCGTACCGATCACGAAATACCCCAGAATATACCCGATCACCACTTGGAAATAGGAAAACTGGATATTCGCGACCGCGCCCGGCACAGACACGAACGTAACGCCCGACAGCGAAGTACCGATCATACCGAATGCCACCAAATACCACGGCGACTGCCGGTTGGCGGTAAAAAAAGTATTGGTATCCGCGCCTCTGGAAGTGAAAATGGACACCGTGATCAGCATTCCAAAATAAACTACCAGTATCAGCAGGGAAATATATGGGTTCATTAAAATGGGTATTTGGGGATTCAGGAGTGGATTAAAAGGCGCTTAAAAGCTTCGGATAGTCTCCGTTTTTAATTAGATTTGCTAATCAAACAGAAATTTGGTTGTTATGCAAGCGCTCACAGAAACAGAGCTGGAAATTCTGGAAGAAACCGTAGATACGGACATTAAAAAGCTGATTATCTACAATGACGACGTGAATACCTTCGATTGGGTGATCGATACGCTGATGGAAGTTTGTGGTCACAGCAACGAGCAGGCCGAACAATGCACGATCATTATCCATTATAAAGGCAAATGCTCCGTCAAGGAAGGTTCTTTTGAAGAGCTGGCCGGTATGCGCAACGAAATATGCCGGAGAGGCATTTCAGCGGAGGTGCATTGAGCCCCTTACTCCCTATCGCACTGCCAGCATCAACAAACGGGTTTTGAAGATCCATTCAAGCCCATCACTCAGCATCTTCTCATGAACTACCCCTCACGTCTTATTGAGGAAGCCGTCGCCGAAATTTCCCGCTTGCCGGGAATAGGCAAAAAAACCGCACTACGCCTGGCATTACATTTGCTGAAAAGGGATGAAGAGCAAACCCGCTCGCTGTCCGATGCCTTGCTGAAAATGCGCACCAAAACCACCTATTGCACCCGCTGCCACAATATCGCCGACGACGTACTTTGCAATATTTGCAGTAATAACAAACGCGACCAGACGACCATTTGCGTCGTGGTGGACACGCGCGACGTTCTTGCTATCGAATCGACGAATCAGTACCGGGGGCTCTATCATGTGCTGGGCGGTATCATTTCCCCGCTCGAGGGCGTGGGCCCATCGGATCTGGAAATCGACTCGCTGATGTCGAGAATTACGAGCCAGGAAGGCGATGAGGCTGTTCAGGAAGTCATATTGGCATTGAGCCCTACGATGGAAGGCGATACGACAGCTTTTTATCTGCAAAAAAAGCTGAAAGCCACAGGTATTAAAATAAGCACTATCGCAAGAGGTATCCCCATTGGCGGAGACCTGGAATACGCGGACGAGATCACGCTTGGCCGCAGCATTGTAAGCCGGGTGGCTTACGATTAACACTAAACACTTAATGTACTATTATGAATAGAACAGACTTTTTGCGGACACTGGCCGGCAGTGCACTCACTGTTGGCGCATTGGCTGAGCAGTCACTTGCAGCAGGAGGAACATCCTACACCCTACTGGCCGAAACTGCTCCGTTCAAGCAGACACCGCTTCCCTACGATTTCGGCGCATTGGAGCCCAGCATCGACAAACTGACGATGGAAATCCACTACGGCAAGCACCATGCGGCATATGTCAAAAATCTCAACGACGCTGTCAAAGGAACCGAATGGGAGAAAAAATCCCTTGAAGATATCATCAAATCAGTAAGCAAAGCGCCTGCTGCCATCCGCAACAACGGCGGGGGACACTGGAACCACACTTTCTTCTGGGAAGTAATGGGGCCTAAAAAAAGCGCAGCACCGACCGGCGCCGTCGCCGATGCGATCAATGGCCAGTTTGGTTCGTTCGATAAATTCAAAGAAGAATTTGGTAAGGCCGCAGCGACCCGTTTCGGTTCGGGCTGGGCATGGCTGGTTGCTAAAGGCGGAAAGCTCGCGGTTGGCTCGACGCCTAATCAGGATAATCCGCTAATGGACGTTTCCGATTTCAAAGGAACGCCTATCCTCGGCATCGACGTTTGGGAACACGCCTATTACCTGCATTACCAAAACAAGCGTCCGGATTACATCAAGGCATTCTGGGATGTGGTGAATTGGGATAAGGTTGCTGAGAATTTGAAAAAGGCTTAGCAGGGAGAAGAATGGCGCGAAGGTCCTCCGTGACTAACTATTCAAAGGCCTCCGGCCGGGCAGTATTGCAAAACGATTTTGCGGTACGGTCCGGCCGGAGGCCTTCGAATATTATGTGCAAATCAGGAGATTTGCACCAGCCTACTAGTTACAATACGCAGCAATCACCTTATAAGCCTGCTGATAACCCAACTCGCCCGATTTGCTTAAATCAAGGCAGCCATCGTTGATTTCTCCCAGGCTGTTTTTGACAATTCCCCTTAAATAATACGCTTCCGGATAATCGGAGCGGAGTTTAATGGAACTGGTAAAATCCAGGACAGCCCCCATTTGGTCACCCGATGCGGAACGGATCATGGCGCGGGAGAAATAGGCATTGGAATAGGTTGGATTAAGCTCTACCGCAGTAGTGAGGTCGGTTAGAGCCCCTTTTAATTCCCCTACTTTCGACTTCGCGATCGCACGTACGTAATACGCCTCTGCGCGCTCGTTGGTGAGCGTTTCGATCTTCACATGCGTCTGTACCTGGTCGCGTAGCTCGTCCAGCTTCTCCTTATTGATCTTCCCGGTGAATGCATTCTTTTTAGGATCGCCGGTGTAGGCATTTTTTACTTCAATAGCCTTGGTGAGGTCCGCAATGGCACCGCGCGGGTCGTTCAGTTTTCCTTTGGCAAATCCGCGGCCGTAATAGGCGTTGTAGTTTTCAGGGTTCAGTTGAATGGTTTTATCAAAATCGATGATCGCTCCCTGGAAATCGTCGATTCTATTCTTGGCAAATCCGCGGTTACTGTAATATTCGCTCTCGTTGGGACTTAGCTCTATCGCACGGGTAAAATCGGCGGCGGCACCCTGGTAATCGCCGAGTTCGAGTTTGGCCAGACCTCGGCCTGCGTAGGCGCCCGTACGCTTCGGGCTAAGCTCGATTACACGGGTAAAGTCGGCGAGACTTCCGGCATATTCCTGCAAATCCTGCTTGCAATTTCCCCTCGCATACAATGCCGCAAGTTCGTCAGGGTTCAGCGCCAATGCGTGGTCGAGGTCGACCAATGCATTGCGGTGGTTTTTCAATTTGGCATAACTTACCCCGCGATTATAATAAGCCTTGGGCTCTTCCGGGTTGAGTTCGATGGATTTGGAATAATCTTCAATGGCCGAGCGGTAATCGTCCTGTAAACTTTTGCTCACGCCGCGGCTCTGATAATAAAGTGCTTCTTTGGGGTTCAGTTCTATGGCCTTGTCATAATCCTGCATTGCTCCGCGGTAATCTTTGAGGTTGGCTTTGGCGAGCCCGCGGTTGAAATAGCTCGGCGCATGGTCCGGATTCATGGAAATTACCGTGGTGTAGGCCTGCATTGCGCCATTAAAATCACCTGTGCCGGCTTTGGTATTCCCATCTTCGAAATATTCTGCAGCTGAACGTTGGGCAGAGGCAGGGCAATAAAAGGTAAGCGCAAGGAGAAATGAAATGCCAGTAAATTGAAGTCTCATGAATGTAAACCTTTTCCTCAAATCGATGTTTTTTAAATAGTGTATAAAAGTATTCAAAATCCGAATCAGCATCAAAAAAAGAAAAGCCCTATTTTTGGAATGGTTCGTATCCACATCCAGTCACCAGAACTACACCAGTTATGTCATCATCCACCAAAAAATTGTCGCTCCTTTTGCTCCTGATAATGGCCGGGGCGGCTGTCTATTTTGTGTTTTTCAAATCTCCGGCGCAGGAAGGCAACCCGGTTGCGGAAGCGCCCACTGTACAGGAATCGGTATACCTGCCGCTCACCGACCTCACAGGAAAGGAAGTGGCGATGGACGAAAATAAAATCGCATTCGTGAATGTATGGGCCACCTGGTGCGGGCCATGTAATATGGAAATGCCGGGTATTCAGACGCTTTATAACAAATACAAAGACCACAGCAAAATCGCATTTTACATCATCTCCGATGAAGACGCGGAAACGGTGAACCCGTTCATCGCCCGGAAAGGCTACAACCTGCCATTTTACCAATATGCCGGCCCTTACCCCGCCCAGCTCGACGGCAATGCAATTCCCCGAACGTACATTATATATAAGGGCAAAATCCTCGCCCAGGAAATAGGTGCCTCGCAATGGGATCGGCCGGAGGTGATCGAACTGATCGAAAAGCAATTGGCCGAGATATAAAAAGAAAAGGCGTCACACTCATGCGTGACGCCTTTCATATGAATTTCGGGCTCGCTTATTCAACGATGAAGCTACCTTTCATCAGGGCGTAGTGGCCTGGGAAGCTGCAAATGTAGGTATAAGTTCCTTTTGCAGGAGCTGTGAACTCGATAGTATCGCTTTCGCCACCGCCTACCAGCTTGGTGTGCGCGATAATGCTCGCTTTTTCAGCAGCAGGAATATAATCTGTCTCTCTTGCAGCAGCAGCTTTTGAACCGAATGCAGCTACATCAGTACCTGGTTTCAGCAGAACCCAGTTATGACCCATAGCAGCTTTCGCAAGTTTACCTGAGTGAGTCAGCGTAAGTTTCACTTTTTGTCCAGCCTTCACTTTGATCTCTTTCAGGTCGAACTGCATTGCATCACTTCCTTTGATCACGATCGTCTTAGCTTGCTTCACATCGCTTGCTACTTCTTTTGCAGGAGATGTTTTAGCCGAAACAGGGTTCAATGTAACTGCTCCGAAAGCCAAAACTGAGGCAAGAAGCATTACGCCATACTTGGTCCTTTTCATATTCTGAGTATTAGTAAACTTGTGTTGGTTAAGATTAACAGGTGCAATTTACGACACGCGTGCTGAAAAATGCAATCCATTAACAATTGTTTGAACTTAAAAGAGGATCTTATACTGATCGCGAACGGCCCTTCCGACGCAAATGACCGACAACACCATCATATAGTGGTTGATATCCACCGGGTCCATCGGCAGCGGCAGCTTTCCCGACTTGGTCGAAAGCGCCAGCAGCATCATCGAAAACAACGTCCATAATGCGCTCTTCTGCCGGTTGGCCAGGCCCACGCAGGAGATGAGCAATGTTACCAGAATGCAAAACGCCTTGATGATCAGCCCCACATATTCAACCCGGAACCAGGTAATGCAATAAAATAGCAACGCCCCGAGCCCGACGGTCGAGTAGAACAGGAAAGAGCCGCTTTCATACCGCATAATGAGGCACCATGACGCCGTTACGAGGCACAGCGCACCGAGCGTCATCTCCCCCGCTTCGAATATTTCGTGGGCCATCCCCAGCCCCTCGACACCGGCATAAAACAGCAGATCAGTGAATGCGACGAGCGAAATACTCCCGAAGAAAATCCCCCATAGCCAACGGATCAAAACCTGCTGCTGCCTGAAATACCGGAAGAAGACAAATAAACTGGTGATCGCCAAAACGAGGTTAGAAAATATATGCGGATTCAGAAATATGTTCATAAACAGCCATCATGATGTCAAAAAAGCAATTTACAAATTATGCCTACATTTTGCTACTTCGTGCTTTTCGTCCTACTTTTACCGAAAAAACTGATTTACCAACATGAGCGTTTTAGTTAATAAAAACTCCAAGATTATAGTTCAGGGATTTACCGGTTCGGAGGGCTCGTTCCACGCCCAGCAAATGATTGAATACGGTACGAATGTCGTAGGTGGTGTTACGCCTGGCAAAGGTGGGCTTTCTCATTTGGAAAGACCTGTTTTTAATACTGTTGACCTTGCCGTGCGTGCTACCGGTGCAGACGTTTCAATCATCTTTGTTCCACCGGCTTTCGCTGCCGACGCGATCATGGAAGCTGCTGATGCTGGTATCGGCGTTATCGTTTGTATTACCGAAGGTATCCCGACCAAGGACATGATGCAGGCGAAAGAATATATCAAAGGCAAAAACTGCCGTCTTATCGGCCCTAACTGCCCTGGTATCATTACTGCCGAAGAATGTAAAGTAGGTATCATGCCTGGTTTCATCTTCAAAAAAGGAACGATCGGTCTGGTTTCGAAATCCGGAACGCTTACTTACGAGGCGGTAGATCAGCTTTCACGTGCCGGATTGGGGCAAACTACGGCAATCGGTATCGGCGGTGACCCTATCATTGGTACTACTACCAAAGAAGCCGTTGAGCTCCTGATGAACGACGATGAGACTGAGGCGATCGTCATGATCGGTGAAATCGGCGGAAGCATGGAAGCGGACGCCGCTGCATACATCAGATCGACCGGCAACAAAAAGCCTGTTGTAGGTTTCATCGCAGGTCAGACAGCTCCGAAAGGACGTCGTATGGGCCACGCAGGTGCGATCATCGGCGGCGCTGACGATACAGCGGAAGCTAAAATCAGAATCATGAAAGAGTCGGGCATCTTCGTGGCAGAATCACCTGCATTGATCGGCGAAACGATGCTTCTTGCACTTGGAAAAAAATAATCATTGCTAACTGACTTTGATCAAAGGGCTGGGGAAACCCAGCCTTTTTTGTACCAATGAAGTCCATATTTTCGGCTGTTTTTTGGGCTTTTTTTACGGCAGTAACCTTGTTGGGCTCACTGGTGCAGGGCGCTGCAAAAGTAAACCCGCCGGGTCAGTTTTTCCCGGTTTATAATTACCAGGACGACTGGCTTGTGTACAACGAGCAGTACAAGAACTACGTACCCTTTTCTCAGGGTATTAATGAAGGCACACGCTTTGCAAGTCTTTACATTGATCTGGCTAAAAACCGCAGATATTCGCTCCTTATCCATTCCGAAAACGAGAGTTACCTGTTCCTTGAAGGTGCATTGCAAAACCGCATTGCAGCAGGCAAATGGCAGGAACTCAATCTCGACAGCCTTTACCGCATTTACCGCAAAGACGAACTGTTGCTGACTTTATACGGTAGCCCGGGCATTACCGACAAAACGGTTATCATCTGCAACAAGAAAAAGCAAACCGATTCCGAGACCATCGGGCCTGCACGGTCGGGTTTCATCAATATTAAGCCGGTTACCTTCACACCTTTCGGCACATTTGCGGGGATCGCATTGATTATCATCCTGATATTGAATGCCTGGATCTTCAACCTGAACCCGCTTTCTTTTATCCGTTTAATAAATCCTATCGAGTTTTTCAACAACGATCCCCGCGACCAGCTTTCGAAGATCAACAAGCCATACAGCAACACGGTAATCTTCTTTGTTGTGATCAGTTCGATGATGATGGCATTTACAGTGATCTATCTGTCGATCAACCGGCTCAACCTATTCTCCGTCAGCACAATACTTTCCGACAAAGTAAATACGGCGCAAATCCTGGGCGACTTTTGTATTCTTTCGCTGATCTTCTTCCTGCTGATTTACGCGAAGTACATATTTATGGTCCTGGCGGGAAATATGCTCAATCTGGACAAGCAGGTCGACATTATTTTCATCAAAATAGTACAATCTTCGTACCTGTTTTATGCATTGGTGTTCCTGGCCATTTTTGGCTTGTACTCCAACCATATCAATTGGTTGGAAGCTAGCAGACCGTACATCCTGCTACCCTTTCTTTTTTTCTATATCGCCCGGTTCGTGGGACTATATGTTGTAGCCAAG
Source organism: Dyadobacter sp. (assembly GCA_035565435.1). GTDB lineage: Bacteria > Bacteroidota > Bacteroidia > Cytophagales > Spirosomataceae > Dyadobacter. Next base: position 8,702 of record DATMSL010000758.1, read on the forward strand.
CCGGCCGGCTCGTTGATTAA
>DATMSL010000759.1:0-5628 GCA_035565435.1 Dyadobacter sp.
CAAGAAATCAAAATCGTTGAAAATAGCCCTGCTGCCAAAAAAAATGTAGCCCAACGCCCCCTAAAACGGTTTTTTTTCATAGCTTTCCAAGTGGTTAATTTTCGTAAAACTAATGCAAAATGTAGTTTGATAGAATTTGTAACCCTAAATTTTTAATCCTAATCCTATAACCACCATGTTAAAATTGAGACGATTGATCGTCGCCGGAGCAGCTGTACTGATGCTTAATTCGGCGTTTTTTGCGCTGAAAGGCCCCTCCGCCGACCCATTGAAAAAGCCCGTTAAATTATTCAACGGAAAAGACCTGAAAGGCTGGACCGTCCACGGCACCGAAAAATGGTATGTCGATGGCGGCGAGCTTATCTGCGAAAGCGGCCCCGACAAGAAGTACGGCTACCTCACCACCGACAAGTTTTACAAGAACTTCGACCTGACCCTGAAATTCAAACAGGAGGCAAATGGTAACAGCGGCGTATTCTTCCGCTCTACCGTGGAGGGCACCAAAGTTTCGGGCTGGCAGGTAGAAGTGGCGCCGCCAAACCACGACACCGGCGGCATTTACGAATCGTATGGTCGCAACTGGCTCGTGCAGATCCCGGAAGAGAAAGAAGGTTTCCTGAAAATGGGCGAATGGAACACGCTGCGCATCCGCGCGGTAGGCGATCGCACGCAAACCTGGCTTAACGGCCACGAGATGGTGGACCTCACCGACACTAAAATCGGTGCAGGTGAAGGTTCGATCGCATTGCAGATCCACGACGGTGGCGGTATCAAGGTGCGCTGGAAAGACATCCTGCTCGAAGAGCTCTAAAAGCGGCGGTTTTTCATTCCGCCGGCGGCCCTATTCATCCGCCTGAAACCGGCACTTCGTCGGAAATCACTTACCAAACGGCTTCATGGCCAATAGATTTGTGTCAACAGTTACACATAATCTATTAGCCATGAAGCTTTTTTATTGTCTGTTGCTATTCGTTACCCCGGCCGTTTTTGCCCAAAAGAGCATTCAGGGCAAGGTAACCGACCACAAAGGAAATGCATTGCCTGGCGCGAATGTATTCCTGAAAGGTACCTACGATGGCGGTACCACCGACGCGAACGGTGTTTTCGCATTCCAGACCTCGGAGTCGGATACGGCTACCTTCGCGGCGAGCTATATAGGCTTTGAGGTTTTTGAGAAGAAGATTAATCTGAAAGAAGGCATTCCGGCCATGACCATCAAGCTTGAAGAACTCGCTAACGAACTGAATACCGTGGTGATTACCGCGGGCGCATTCGAGGCGTCGGATGAGAAGCGGATGGCCATGCTGAAACCGTTGGACATTGTGACTACGGCGGGCGCGGCGGCAGATATTACCGGGGCCATGCAGTTCCTCCCGGGCGCGCAGCGTGTAGGGGAGTCGGAGGGGCTGTTTGTACGCGGCGGCTCCGGCCAGGAAACCAAGATCGTAATCGACGGGATGATCGTCCAGAACCCGTTTTTCAGTTCGCTGCCCGATGTGCAGTCGCGGGGGCGGTTCAATCCATTTATGTTTAAAGGCACTTCATTCAGCACCGGCGGTTATTCGGCGCAATACGGACAAGCATTGTCGTCGGTACTGCTGCTGAATACGACGGATAAAATCAGTAATAATGGATTAGGCATTAGCTTGAACCTCGCGAATGCGGGTTTGAATTATGATTACGCCAACAAAAACCAGTCGGTGTCGGCGGTGGTGTACTATGGCAATCTGCGGCCGCTGTTCAAGCTGGTTAAGCAGAATGTGGAGTGGATCCACGCGCCGGAATTTAAAGGCTCTTCATTGACCTACCGCTGGAAACCAACCAAAAACGGCGTACTGAAAGTCTATGGCATGTATTCCAACAGCCATTTGAGCATGAATAGCAAGGATCCGTCGTCGGATACCGGCAAGATGCGGTTGGTCTTGAAAAACAACAATGCATTCACCACCAGCACCTACACAGACTCCTGGGCCGACGGCCGCTGGATGCTGAGCTCAGGCCTTTCGTACAGCCGCAACAAGGATAATATGACCTGGGACGGTGTCAATTTCGACCGCTTCGACGAGCGTACGCAAGCGCGCATCGTGCTCACGCGCCTGCTCACGGGGAACAATACCATTCTTTTCGGCGCGGAGGCGCATGCGATCAACATCGGGAATGGCGTGGATGGTACATTATATAAGTTGAAAGATCGTTACGCGGCTGCATTCGTGGAGTCGGAGATATACATTACCCGTGCATTGGCGGGGCGCGTCGGAGTTCGGAGCGAGTATTCGTCGGTGATCAGCCGCGCTAACGTGGCTCCCAGGTTGTCATTTGCATTAAAAACCGGCCGATACAGCCAGGTTTCCCTCGCCGCAGGGCAGTTTTACCAAAACCCTGATTACAGGTATTTGTATTTAAATAAATCCCTCAAATACGAGCGCGCCGACCATTTGATCCTCAATTATCAGATCATCAAAAACCAGCGCACGTTCCGCGTCGAGACATTCTATAAAAATTACGCGCAGCTCGTCCGCGAATTCACCGGCCAGAAATATGATGCCGATCCCTACCGCTTTCCATGGGTTACGACCAACAATGGCGGCGACGGTTACGCCCGCGGGTTCGACTTCTTCTGGCGGGATCAGAAATCCATTAAAAACCTCGATTACTGGGTTACTTACAGTTTTGTGGATTCGAAACGCCTTTTCCAGCAGTATGCCCAATCGGCCACGCCGACGTTTATTTCAAACCATAATATCAGCTTCATTACCAAAAAATGGTTTGAAAAGGCTAAAACCAACCTTAGCGCCACTTACGCATTCACCAGCGGCCGGCCTTATTACAATCCCAACAATGACGAATTCCTGAAAGACCGCACGCCGGCCGTGCATAATGTGAGCATTCAGGCGAGCAAGTTGCAGAGCATTAAAGGCAACCTGGTGATATTCTACGCCACGGTCGATAATATCCTCAATACCCGCAATGTATTTACCTACCGTTACACGCCCGATGGTAAAACGCGCTACGCCGTGGGCCCGCAGAGTTACCGCAGTTTTTTCGTAGGCATGCAGATCATGCTTTCGAAGAGGGCCAAAGTAGAGAAGGATGATTTTTAAACATTCATAACCAGCATTTTAAAACAAACAAAACAATGAGAAAGCTATTCACATTTGCATTACTGTTCGTGTTCGCAACGGGCATCGCGTGGGCGCAGAACGAGAAATATACCCAGGCCATGGGCGACGGTATCAAAGCACTATTGGCCATCGACCGCTCCAAGCCCGACCCGAGAAGCCTCGTGGACATCGCCAACCGCTTCGAGCGCATTGCCGCTGCCGAGCCGAAAGAATGGCTGCCGAAATATTATGCCGCGTATTCCAATGTACTACTGGGTTTCGTAGCACCAACCCTGGCTGAAAAAGATCAGTATCTCGATAAAGCAAATGCCTTATTGAAAGACGCGGAGAGCATTGCCGGAAAGCCGAACGACGAAATCGAGGTTTTGAAAGCATATCAATCCCAAATCCACCTCGCAGCCGACCCAATGAACCGCTGGCAAGCTGATGGCGAGAAGTTTCAGGGCTTCCTGCAATCGGCGAAGTCGATCAATGCAGAGAACCCGCGGATTTATTACCTGGAAGGTTCGAGCCTGTTTTTTACGCCCGAGGAATATGGAGGTGGAAAAAAGGTAGCCAAGCCGATGCTCGAAAAGGCCCAACAAAAGTTCACCGTCTTTAAACCGGAAACGACGATTCACCCGGATTGGGGCAAAATGGAAACGGAATGGATGCTTTCTCAGACAAACTGATATTAACGTTTAGGGTTTAAGTAGCATGGACGACAACAAGACGAAGCCGTTGCGCATGACAGCCTCATCGCTGGACGGAAGGGATTTCAGTAATATGGATCTGGAAAATGCAGATTTCAGCTTTTCGAGTTTGAAGGATATTAACTTCGACGGGGCTAATCTGCGCAATGCTAAACTTCGTTTCTCGGCCCTCGACCGGACGACTTTCCGGAACGCCGATCTGCGCAATGCGGATTTGAGTTTCAGTAGTTTGTCCGACGTGGATTTGAGCGGGGCAAAAGTTGAGGGGGCTAATTTCAGTTTTACTTCACAGGAAAAATCTTTCAACTGGCAGGATTTCAGTCTGATCGCCATTATCCAGAACCAGGGCTGGGTAGGCACACTCGTGGCGGCCATTCTCGGGGCGGTGATATTATATGGTTTTAATGCGATCGCGTATTTCACGGCCGAGTTGTCGTTTACCGAGGAGCCTATCCGGCTGGCTTTCTATAAATATCTGGTGATACTCAACATCGCGACGGGCGTATGCACGATACTGGTCACCCAGGGGCTTACCACCTGGCTGGATATGATCGTCAAAAGCCTGCTCGCCAAGCATATTGTCCTGTCGATCGTTATCTTTTTGTTCGACAGCCTGCTGGCAATATCGGTTCATTACTTCTTTGCTGCCGATCTCGTGAACGAATACGTCGCACGATACCCATCCGAGCCCTCGCAGAATGCGCCCTGGTACTGGTATGCATGGGCGCCCGTCGCGATCGCGAACGTGTTTTACTTCCTGAGCCGTGAGGGCAGGCAGATTTCTCGCAAGATATCTGATCAGGAGTATCAGTTATTAAATCTAGAAAAACTGAAAACCCGTGCCGAACTGGACGCATTGCAGGCCCGCATTAACCCCCATTTTTTATATAATTCACTGAACAGCATCGCCAGCCTCGTGCATGAGAATCCCGATAAAGCGGAGGAAATGACGCTGCTGCTCTCCAAACTTTTTCGCTACACGACTGGCCGGAAGACGAGCGATTATTTTGACACCATCGAAAACGAACTGGAAATGGTGGAGACTTATCTACAAGTGGAGAAAGTGCGGTTTGGCGACCGCCTGCGGTTTACAGTAGAAGTGGAGGAAGACTCTTTGAAAAACCTGCAAGTGCCTAAATTCATTTTACAGCCGATCGTCGAGAATGCGATCAAGCACGGCATTTCGCGCATGGCCGACCAAGGGAATATTGTGGTGAAGATTTATGAGAAAGACCAATGGCTGCATTTGTGCGTGCATGACAACGGTCCCGCATTCTCGGATACCCTCGGTGCAGGTTATGGCATGCGTAGTATCCAAGATAAACTGAAATTGCTTTACGGTGACAATGCGCGTTTGGAACTGCACAATCAACCGCATAAATCGGTTAATATTGCCATTCAGAAATCCGCTATTGAAAACCATCAACAATCCAATCATGCTTTTTCCGCTTAAAACGATCCTGATCGACGACGAACAGCTTGCATTGAGCCGCCTCAGAAGGCTGCTTGAAAAGTATTCCGACACTTTCGACATTGTGTCGGAAGCTAAAAACGGCGCCGAGGGGTTGGTTGAAATAGACAAACATCATCCCGACGTTATTTTTCTCGACATAGAAATGCCGCTGCTGAACGGCTTCGAAATGCTTTCCAAACTGACCAAAATGCCTTTGGTCGTATTTTCAACTGCTTACGACCAGTACGCGATCCGCGCATTTGAAGAGAATTCGGTGGATTACCTACTGAAACCGGTGGAAAACGACCGGCTTTTGAAGACGATCGACAAGATTAAGAACATTACGCAGGCTGCCAACGGC
>DATMSL010000760.1:0-3710 GCA_035565435.1 Dyadobacter sp.
CCGGCTATTGCATTCAGCCCGCTTAAAAGGATATATTGATACCGATTGTGCCGATACGCTGCATAGGGTACTCGATCGTCGGGGTCCGGATCGTTTCAGGATCGAGTGGTTTGCGGATTTTCGTGAATTCGAACAGGTTCATTCCCGACACGAATACCTGGGCGCGCGAAATTCCAATCCTGCCTGTCAGATCGTACGGTAATGTGTAACTGAGCATGATATTCTTGGCGCGCAGGTATGAGGCATTCTGAACGTATCTCGATTGCGGCAGAATGTTCTTTTTATCACTGGTAGAAATGTGCGGGGCCGCGAAATAGGCATCCCGGTTGGTCTCCGACCACGTGTCGGTGATGTAGTACTTTTCTACGTGCCCTGCGTTGAAGGGATAAAACCAGTTCCAGTTTCCGTTATTGGGCAGGTAATCCGCTTTTCCGATACCCTGGAAGAATGCAGTAAGGCGCAGGCCTTTGTAGCCGATGCTAGCATTGATCCCGTAGGTGTACCGGGGCGAGGAGTTGCCGATGATTTTGTAGTCGCCCGGGTTACCCAGGGTGTTATTGCCGGAGCTGATGATGCCATCGCCATTCAGATCGGCGTATTGAATGTCGCCCGCCCGCCAGTTGTTGCCCAGCCGCGACTGGTTGGGCGCCGCAGCCACCGCGTCGGCGGACTGAAATATCCCGACGGTTTGGTAACCCCATATTTCACCCAGTTTCTGGCCTTCATAGTAAATCCCGCTGCCTTCATTGGGCAATGCACCGGAGGGGTTGCGGAACTTTGTGATCGTCGCGCTGGCATCCGAAAGGGCAAGGGTGACGTCGTAATTCCAGTCGGTTTTGATCTTGTCACGCCAGGTCAGCGACAGTTCCCAGCCTTTGGTGCGCAGGTCGGCCGCGTTTTCCTGGGGAGCCGTCGTGCCGAGAATGTCCGGATAGGCCACGTTCATCAGCATTTTCTTGGTGTCGCGGGTGTAAAGGTCGAACGACATATCCAGCCGGCTTCTCAGGATGGTCACGTCAAGGCCGATGTTTTTGGACGTAACCGACTCCCAGGTCAGCGTCGGGCTCACCAGTCCGGCTGCCGAAACATAGGGAATCAGCGAACCTGCAAAAATGTAGGGAGCCTGTCCGGAACCCATCGTCGAGACGGACGGGTAGTAGATTTGAGCGCCCGTGCTGCGGTTCTGGATGATCTGGTTCCCGAGTGTTCCAAAAGAGCCCCTCAGTTTAAGGTTATCGAGCCAGCTGCTGGTGCCGCCCATAAACTTCTCATTGCTGACCCGCCATCCGGCCGAGAAAGATGGGAAAAAGCCAAACCGGTCATTCTTGGGAAAGCGGGACGTGCCGTCATAGCGGCCATTGAATTCGAGCAGATACCGATCGGCATAGTTGTAAGCCACCCGGTAGAATACGCCGCGCAATGCCACCTGCGACCGACCGCCAAGCGTCTGCTGCGTGCCGGTGGTGGTGTTCAGGTCGGGAACCTGAGGGGTGATCAGCGAGCGGGCCTGTGCCGTAGCAGACTGGTAGTTACCCATTTCCTGGTTATAACCCACCAGCGCCATCAGCTGATGTTTGCCCAGGTTTTGAAATGTATATTCCGCGAATGTATTGAGTACATAATACCGGTTGTAATCGTTGACATTCTTGATCCAGTCGTCGCCGCTGAAACCGTAACTGATCGGATTGGCTTCTTTCAAATCCTGGGACACGATCTCCACCTTGCTCTGAACATCCTGATACACATTGTTGTAGATATTGTAAGAGAAATTACCAGTGATCTTCAAGCCGGGCAGGGGCGTGAGCACCGCCTCCTGCGAGAGCCACAGGTCGTTTTTGGTGAAGGTTTCGCGCCCGCCGTCGAGCAGGTAGGGGAAAAAGTTCGTTCCGCCGAAATACTTCCCGATCAAAGGTGCGTATTTGTCGTGGTCTCCGGGTGTCATGTAATACGGCAAATCCGGGAACTGTATCGCTTGCAGCGGGTTCACCCTGGCGAGGGAGTTGATGTTTACGTCCCAGTTATAGAAGTGCGGCTTATCGCTGTTCTGGGAGTTAAAAACGACTTTTTCCGACAGGTTAAGCCACTTGTTGACCTGGAAATCGGCTTTCATGAGGATATTGTACCGCTTGAACTTCTCATTGTTGTAGCGCAGGTAACCGTCCTTGCTATACCGTCCGAACGAAAAGAAGAATTTGGATTTCTCGCCACCACCCGAGATCGACAGATCCTGCTGGTTGGTGGGTGCGTAATTGGTCATGATCTTTTCCTGGTACCGGTTGTAGCCGTAGTATTGGAGTGCACCGTCCACGACGCCCCATTCGTTTTCCGGAATGGGGTTTTCCGAGTATTTTTTGACGGCCGCTACGTATTGATCGTTATAGCTCGGTGCGCCCAAGGTGCGAATGTTAGCCGCATTCCGAGCCAGCACGAACTGGTAGGGGTCGGTCACGACATCCATATTGAAAATGGGTTTAGCGAGCGAAAACTGGGTGCCGAAATTCACCAGTACTTTCCCTGACTTGCCGCTTTTCGTGGTGACGAGCACGACCCCAAATGCTGCACGAGCGCCGTAAATGGCCGCCGCGGAGGCATCTTTCAGCACGCTGATGCTCTCGATGTCGTTGGGGTTGATGCGGTTGATGTCCATCGGGACATTGTCTACCAGGATCAGCGGAGCCCCGCCGTTGATCGATTCATAACCCCTGATATTAAACGCGGGCGATTGAGCCGGGTCTCCGTTACGGACCGTAATGTTCAGGTTGGGTATTACACCCTGAAGTCCCTCACCGGTGTTGGCAATGGGACGGTTCTCGATACGCTTCGCATCCGCCACGCCCACCGCGCCGGTGACGTTCACCTTTTGCTGGGTTCCGTAACCTACCACGACCACCTCACTCATCAGGCGATCTTCGACCACCATATTAACGGTAATGCTCGTACGTTTGGCGATGAGTACTTCCTGAGTAGCGTACCCGACAAAGCTGAAAACAAGGGTCGGGTTCTCGCCGGGGACATCCAGTTGGAATTTTCCTTTCGTGTCGGTGGTGGTACCGTTTGCCGTTCCCTTTACGACGACGCTTACACCGGGCAGGCCCGAGCCCGATTCATCCAGCACGATTCCGGAGACCGGTTGTGCGGCGGCGCATACGCTGCATGCCATGGCGACTACCAGGGCACACGCGAACTGAGCAAGTTGTTTTCGGGCAAAATTGAGCGATGAGTAGAATTGTTTTTTTTTCATAAACTAGTTCGTTAGGTATAGTTGAAAAAAAACTTGAAAAGTGTTTTCGCCGGTTTTGAAGCAGGCGATTGCCCGAACGGAATGTGTCGCACTGTCGACGGGTATTCTGTCCGGGGTCGGGACTTGGCAGCCAATAAATATGCAGTAGAAAGAGTTTTGTGGTGCAGTATATACTAATATTTTTTATTGAAAAAAGCCAAATATTGCTTTCGCCATTGCCTGGGAAATGGGAGGTGAACACGGGGCGAATCTGTTTTGCGGTGAGCCGGCCATTTTACCGCCATGAATGTGTCCGATATGATAGGGCTTGTGCGAGCGGATTGTATGCCGAAGAGCGACTTGCGGGTGACATTCGGTATGAAGCAGTCGGGAATATCTATTCCGGTTACTTTCTGTTGGCCATTATTTACATCACCATACGAACGCAGCCGGGATGACCACGAGTTGTAGTTTGTTATCGGAATGTTTC
>DATMSL010000761.1:0-1923 GCA_035565435.1 Dyadobacter sp.
GGAGCAGCCGCTGGTTTTGAAGACAATGCAAAACGGGCAGCTTGTTTTTCCGAATAATGACGGGACAGGTTATGGCTATTTTAAAATGGATACCATTTCCAAAGCATGGTTCTTTGCGCATTACGGCAATGCGGAAGTGTCCGATCCGGTTTTCAAGGGTGCTATGCTGGTGAACAGCTGGGAAGGGTTGCTGCGCGGCGACGGTCCCGGGCCGGAGAAGCTGGTGAACTACATTTTGAATGCCTTACCCAAAGAGCAAAACCCGCTTCTGGTCGATTATTTGCTGGGTAACCTGCAAACCGATTGGTGGGTGTTCCTGAATGCAGCTCAAAGGGCCGCCTATCAGGCACGCGTTGAAAGCGAAATCTGGCAGCTTTTGAACAGTACCCGGGACAAAGGCATTCAAACTTCCTATTTTCGGGCATTTAAAGCGCTGGCATTGACGGACGGCGGCTGGCAGAAAATGCACGGGCTGTGGACGGGGAAACTCGAAGTAAAGGGCCTTGTACTTTCGGAAGAGGACAAAATTTCCCTGGCTTACGAGCTGGCATTGAAAGGTAAGGGGGATGGAAAAGCTATTCTAAACAGCCAATTGAATGCGACGAAGAATCCCGACCGGAAGGCAAGAATGCAGTTTGTGATACCCGCATTGAGCGCCAGCGAGGCAGAACGAGACGCGTTTTTTGAGACATTAAAAAAGGAAGAAAACCGTGAAAAGGAGGCCTGGGTACTCGATGCGCTGACCTACCTGCACCATCCGCTGCGTGCGCCCAGCGCATTGAAATACCTGCGCCCATCGCTCAATCTTTTGCAGGAAATCCAGCTTACCGGTGATATTTTCTTTCCAACGCGCTGGTTGCATAACACATTTGCCGGGCATTCGTCGCCCGGAGCCGCGCAGATCGTGCAGACTTTTTTGAAAGAACATCCCGATTATCCCTACTTCCTGAAAAACAAAATATTGCAAGCGACCGATCTGCTCGATCGCTCGGTAAAACTGTCCACTGCCTATGCCCAAGAAGAGCATTCCCTTACATTATCTCAGCAATGAGTCGGGGCTGGGTATTTCCCTGCACCGTATCGACCGGATGAACCGGGTCAATGCACCGCATATGGATGCGCACCGCGACGATCACGGGAATTTTTTTTTCCAGGAAGACGGCCATGCGCGGATGATGGTCGATTTCCGGGAGGTTGAGCTGAGGGGGAGCGGGGTATTCTGCATCATGCCAGGCCAGGTGCATTACCCGCTGGAAACCGAAGGCTCGTATGGCTGGTTTCTGGGTGTGGATATGAGCTTGCTCGACGATCACCACCGCGCCGTGGTGGACGAATATGCCTTGCATGGCTTCCCGATCAGCCTTGACCCGGAGCAGGCGGACTTACTGACACGCACCCTCCATTTGCTGCTGGGATTTTACGAGGCGCCTTCGGAATACGGATATCCGGTGATGCAATCGATGCTGAAAACCTGCCTGGGTATTTTCACTTCGCTTTTTGAAAAGGAGATTCTGCAGCGGACAGCGCAAACGAGGCCGTCGGCTATAACTTCGCAGTTTCGTAAACTTTTATTGCAGCATTTTAAAACTGTGAAAAGTCCTTCGGAATATGCGGAGATGCTCAGCATCACTGCATCCTATCTGAATGAGGTTGTGAAAGAGACCTCGGGGCAACCGGTGAGCCACTGGATTCAAAACGAAGTGATAATGGAGGCTAAAAGATTGCTTTATTACACTGATTTGAGCATTAAAGAGATCGCATTCGGGTTGGGGTACGAAGATCACACCTATTTTTCAAGGCTGTTCCGGAAAGTCGCAGGTAAATCGGCCGGACAGTTCCGGGAGGAGTTTCGGAAATTACAACCTCGGAAAAAGCCCGTATAGCAAAAATACTATTCCGGGCAATCCCGCTGTACTCGAACCT
>DATMSL010000762.1:0-7195 GCA_035565435.1 Dyadobacter sp.
CTTCTCTGGGTTTCCATCACATAGAGTGTATCCTGCTTTTCCATGAATGCAAACAGACCCACGCGGGCATTGTAGTTGCCCTTTGTCCAGGTTTTGCCCTTGTCGGTTGTTACAAACACTTCGAAGCCGGTCGTAATAGTCAGCGTATCGTCGATGTTACCATGTACAGCCTTTATATCCCGATTATCCGGAGACCTTAGTATATACCAGTCGGGGTGTTCGAGCATGGTCTCCGGTGCTGGTGCGTCGCTATCATTGCGGCAACCCAGGAATGTCAAGAGGGAGAGCAGGATTAAAAATGATTTTTTCATGGCTAGCAGGTAAGCATAAGTTCTGTATCGGTTACAATTTAACTGCTATTCTGCTATCCTGTATCGGTTCAATGTGAATTATATGTTAATTTTTTGTCATTCCCCAGCCAGCCGCTGCAAATCCGATTGTGCCAACCGGTAATTCAATTGCGCTGCCAGTAAATCGGCCTCTGCTTTGGCCAACAGGGAGCGCGTGTTGAGGATATCCGCTTCGAGGTTCAGGCCGGATGCCTGTCTGTCGGTTTGTACTTTGAGTTCTTCCGTGCGGTATTTCACTGCTTTTTCGGCTACGGCAATCAGCGCGGTAGCTTGTGTGAGCTTCCGGTGGGTCTTCGAAACATCGTTTTTGACCTGATTTTGCGTGTTGAGCAGGTTTTCACGCGCCTGCTGGCTCAGGAATTGCCGCTGGCGGATTACCTGCTTGTTGGCGACCAGGTCCTGGATATTCCATTTGAACTGCGCACCTACGAACGGGTTGTTGTTCGGGAAAAGCAAGTTACCGGTCTGGTAGGAATACCCGGCCACCAGACCGATGTCCGGGAGGTTGCTCTGCTCGGCTGCACGGATAGCCTTCTGCGTTTTGATCTCCGTTAAACTCGCGATTTTGATGTCGTTGTTGGATGTGGCCGCATTGCTCAAATAGCTATCCAGCGTGCCGGTACCTGTTGCCATGTTCGCGACCGGCGCAAGCGTAATACTATCTGTTTCTATGCCGGTTAGCTGCTTCAAATCGGCTGTGTAATCTTCGGTTTGAATGCGGAGTTTCAGGAGATTCTGCTCTTCGTCGGCGATGTTCGCTTGCAGGCCGGCTTTGTTTACATCAATGGTTTTGCCTGAAAGCAATGCACTTTCCACATCATACAGCCGCATTTGGGCCAGCTTGATTTTCGCATTTGCCTCTTCCTGCTGCTTTTGGGTGATCAGCAAGCCATAATACAGCTTCTCGATCGCCTGCCTGATCTGCAACGACGCCCTGGATTGCTCATGGCGCGCGAGTTCGGCATCGGTTTTTGCTACTTCAATGCCCGTTTTGATCTTTCCAAGCTGGGTAATCGGCTGGTATAGCGTCACACCTGCATTGAAATTGTGGTGTTTACCCAAAGGAAAGGTCTTTTCTTCATTCGGCAGTGCAATGGTCGTCCCGCCGAGGGGCAACGCGCCGAAGGATCCCTGCTCGATCACCAATTGGCCGAGATTGGCATTGTATTGGTAGGAGGAGCTCACCGAAGCGACCGGATACCGCTTAATCGCGTCCTCGGCTACTTTGGCTTCTTTTTCGGCTACCTGCAACTTGCGCACATTCAGTAAATGATTGTTCTGCAATGCCATCTCGACAGCCTGTTCGAGCGTGAGCGGTTGCGCCTGCTGTGCGTACGCAGGTGCAAAGGCAACCGCGCAGAGTGTGAGTATCGGGAATATCAGCTTAGTTTTCATGGTGTTCAGCAACAGGTGTTACCATCAGGTCTTTTTTATCATGCGGCTTGATCATCGCGATGTACAGTACGGGCACCGTGAGCAGCGCCATCACCATCGACCATATCACCCCGACGGCGATCACGCTCGCGAGCGGGCTCCACATCGGCGATCCCGACAGGATCATTGGCAATACACCGATTGCCGCGGCCATCGCTGTGAGGAATATCGGACGCAAACGGCGCTTGCCCGATTCGATGGCTGCCGTGCGGATATCCATGCCGTGGCCGAGTAGCTCGTTGGTATGGTCCACGAGGATGATCGCATTCCGTACCACAATCCCCGAGAGACTGATCAGGCCGACGAATGCCGTGAATCCGAAGTTGTTATGCGTGATATAGAGGCCCATCAGCGCACCGAACAAGCTGAGCGGGATCGTGAGCATCACGAGCGCGGCTTCTTTGAGGCTGCGGAACTGGAATAGCAGGATGAAGAAAATGAGTACCAGGCTGATTACCAGCACGACGATCATCTGGCTGAATGTCTCATTCTTATTGAACTGCTCGCCGCCGTACTCGATCCGGTAGCCTGCGGGCAATGGAATGTCCGCAATTTTATCTTTCACCTCTTTGACCAGCTCGGCTGGCAGAACGTCGTCTTCGGTTTCGCTCAGAATGGTGAGCGTCCGTACGCCGTTGCGGTGCATGATCTTACCGGTTTGCCATTGCGGTTTCAGGTCGGCGATCTGGCGCAGAGGTACGTTGGCGTCGGTTACCGGTGAGGCCAGGTAAATGTTTTCCAGGTTATCGGACGACTGGCGGTTGCGTTCGTCGAGGCGGAAAACAATGTCGAGCGGGTTGTTGCCTTCGTACATCGTCGAAATGGGTGCGCCGTTGAAACCCGTGTACACCATTTGCGAGATACTACCGGTGGTAAAGCCGAGCTTGTTGGCCTCGTCTTTGAGCTGAATGCTGATGCCGTAATAATCCTCGCGGAAATCAGGGCGGACCATCGCACTGCCTTTCGCATTTTTAAGAATTTCCTGTACCTGCAAACCAATCGCTTTCAGACGGGCAACGTCGTCACCCACGATACGTACTTCAACAGGCGATTTATAAGGAGAGCCTTGCTGCATTAGTTTCACCTGCGGCGAACCTTCGGGGATCAATGCGGCTACTTTGCCTTCAAGTTCGTGGGCAAATGCCTCTGCCGTTTTCTCGTCGGTGGTGTTGATCAGGATTTGCGCGTAGTTGGTCACCGGCACTTCGGGTGAGAAGTTGTAGTAAAATCTCGGTGCGCTCGTGCCTGTGAACGTCGCGTAGGAGGTTACGCGCGGATCGCCTTTGACGAGTTTTTCCGCTTTCAGGATGGCCTGGCTGGTTTGGTCGAGTTTGGTGCCGGTCGGCATCCATAGTTCGATCACAAACTGATTCCGCTCTGCGGCCGGGAAGAATTTCTGCTTAATGCCCTGGTACACAAATAGCGATAGCACGACGGTGAGCAAACTGACGCCGATCGTCAGCGCTGAATGCCTCACGCACCATTCGAGGGCGGCATTGTAGCCGTTCTGCATGCGGTCGAGCAAGGTAATGCGTTTCTTTTTGTCGGATTCCTCTGCGCTGTGGTCGTGTAGGCCTTTTTTGATGAAGGTATAGCAAAGCAGCGGGGTCAGGATCATGGCCACGATGAACGAGGCTGCCAATGCAATGGCCACCGTGATGGGCAATGCGTGGATGAACTCGCCCACGGAGCCGGTCAGGATAACCATCGGCATGAACGAGGCAATAATGGTTACCGTGGCGGCCAGGACCGGGATGACCAGGTCGGTGGCGCTGCGCCAGGCGGCTGTCCAGCGGTCGATACCTTCGTCGAGGAGCTCCACATAATTATCGGCGATGACAATGGCGTCGTCCACGACCATACCAAGCACGACGATCAGTGCGGCGAGCGACACCTGGTGCAGTTCGATGCCGAATGCATTCAGCAATGCGAACGTGACGGCGATCGTCATCGGAATGGCCATCGCGGCTACCGCGGCAATGCGGATCGGCAGGAGCAGGATCACGACGATCACGACCGAGAAAATCGCCAGGAAAAATTCGCGGATGAAGTGCGTAATGTTTTCGTCCACGAGCTTCGGCTGGTTTACGATCGTCGTCAATGTTACATCTGCGGGTAGCAGCTTCTCCACGTCAGCCAGTTTGGCATTCACTTCTTCCCCAAACTTCACGATGTTGTTCCCTTCCTGCATCTGGATGGCAAGCATCATCGCATTGCGGCCATTCACAGTGGTCTTGCTGGTTGGGTCCGCATACTCGCGGTTTACCTGCGCGATGTCCCCGAGACGGATCAGTTCCCCCGTTTTCGAGGCGCCTACGATCTGGTTCGCGATCTCGTTTTCGGTATTGTAATACCCCGACGTGTACAGTGGCGTCTGGCTCGTTGCAGTTTTGATATCTCCTGTCGGACTAATCACATTCTGCGATTGCAAAACCTGCACGACGGACGACAGTTTGACATTATATTGAGAAAGCTTCTCGGAGCTGGAAGTGACCGTGATCTGCTCTTTCTGCTCGCCAATGCGCTTGATTTTGGACACCGATTTGACGGTCCGGAGAACGTCTTCCAGTTTCTGGGTATATTCTTTCAGCTGCGCATAGGTGGCCTTATCGCTTTCAATGCCGATCACCAGTGCTTCGGTGTCGCCGAAATCGGAGTTTACGATCGGGCCGCGTACGCCTTTGGGGAAATCCACCTGCTTGGCTACCAGCAACTGGTGACGCAGCTTGCTCCAAAAGACGTCCGGATTTTTGACGTTTTCGCCCAGTTCCACATTCACGACCACCATGCCGTCCTGCGACGTCGAGTAGGTTTTGTCCTTGCGGATTTCTTCGAATTGGAAAAGGTATTGTTCGAGTTTCTTGGTAACCTGGTCTTCCACTTGCGCGGAGTTGGCACCGGGGAAATAGGCGAGCACCAGGCCTTGCCGGACGGTGATCTTCGGATCTTCACGCCGGGGCATGTTCAGCAGCGAATAAACGCCTACCGCAAACACCAGCAGCAATACCGACAGTGTCACCTGCGGATATTTCAGGGATGATTTGACAAAGTTCATAACGCAGCTTATTGGGTGATGGAAATGGCGGTGCCGTCGGTGAGCTTGTGCTGACCGCCGGTTACCACGCGGTCGGTTTCGGTGATGCCGGACGTGATCTCGATCTGGTTGTCGGTGAGTTGCCCGAGGCTAACTTTTCTTTTCAACGCGATTTTGCGGTCGGGATCGGCCACGAAAACGTAGCTCTGGTTGTCGAGATCGCGCAAAACAGCCTCGGTAGGCAATACCAGCGCTTTTTTGGATTGGTTGGAGGCCAATGTCACCTCGGCGATCATGCCGGGGCGGATCAGCAGTTTGGGGTTTTGGAGGGCTATTTTAATCGTAAATGCCCGGGAGGCCGCGTCGGCGGCGGAACCTACTTCAATTACTTTGCCCGTAAATGTTTCGCTCAGCGACGATACCAGCACTTTCGCCTCCTGTCCGAGTTTGATATTGTGCAATTCACTTTCGGGAATATACGCATTCACCTTCACCGTGCGGATGTCAGACACGACAAAGAGCGGAGTGCCCACACCGACGATCTCGCCCACTTCCGCCATCTTTTTCAACATCACACCGCTGATCGGCGCAAACAGTTTCGTGTCCGACAAGTTTTTCGCGTGGAGCTTCTCCTGTGCGCGGGCCTGCTGCAAGCCGAAGCCGACTTTGGCAAAATCGCTTTCGCTGAGACTGCGGCGGTCGTGCATCACTTTCAGGCGGTCGTATTCGTCCTGTACCTGAGCTACTTGCACGTCGGCTATTTCCTTGGCGATGCTGTAATTACCAGGGTCGAGGCTCGATAGCAGCTGGCCTTGCTTCACGAGCTGGCCTTCCGCGGCGGCGATGTAGTTGATCTTGCCGCCGACCATAAAGCCAAGGCGCACCGTTTTGTTGCCCTCGATGTTGCCGCTGACGGAGATCTGGTTGTTGGCGGAAATGTTCTGCGCCTGCCGGGTTATAACCGGCAGCGGTTTTTCAACGGATTTGGCCTGATCGGCGGGTTTGTTACAGCCCGCGAGTGCAGCCAGCGAGAGAATGAGATAGATAGGATTGCTTTTCATAAGAATGGACGACCGTTAGGTTTAATATCCTGGTGCAAAATTGGCCCCGATTGATGGCAATGCTTTTGATCTAAATCAAAAAGTAACCTAATATTGAAAAAATGTCAGACTTTTCCAGCTCTGATCCGGCTTAGCGTCTCCTGTGTGATGCCCAGGTAAGAGGCGATATGCCCCAGCGGGACGCGGAGCATGATATCGGGAAATTTTTCGAGCATGGAGTTGTACCGCTCCTGCGCCGATTGAAACTGGATCGAATACAATTTGTCCGAAAACGTTTTCACGGCGTTGATCATGACCAGACGGCTCAATTTCTGCAACGCCTGGTGGCCGTCGATCACCTTCTCAAGATCGGGGTAGGGAATGGTCCGGATGCTGGTCTGCTCTAAAACTTCCGCACCGTAGGGCGACGGGCTATTGAAAAAGGCACTTTCGATGGACACAAAGAAAGCGCCTTCGAGAATAAATGAATGGGTAATATCCTTGCCGTCTTTAACATAATAGGTGCGCACCACGCCCTTTTCGATATAAAATACCTTTTGCGAAAAGTTGTCCGGCGATAACAGCCGGTGGCCTTTGGGTAATTCCTCCTGCCTGAAAGCCTCCTGCACCTGGGCTTCCATTTCGGAGGATAATAGAATGTGTTGTTTCAGATAGCGAATCAGCTCCATAAGGGAAATGCAATGACCGAGGTACTTTGAGCGACGGTTCTAACATAGCTATTTCCCGCGAGATACCCGCAGTGCGCATTAGCAAAACAATAGAAATTACCTGCACTTTCGGACAACGTGTGTAGCGTATCAGCGAACGAGCAAGCCTTTTTCACCAATCATTTTGACCAATGCATCCGAAATCTTCGCATGCCCGGATGCTTTGATATGCCCGTCGACCGGGTAATAATCCTGTGCCTTGAGGAGCTCGTCTGTATGCAGGAAGAACAAATGTCCGTCGCCGGTCTGCCGTGCCTGCGCTTCAAACGCGCGGATCATTTCGGGACGGGTGTAGCGGCCGTCGATATGCATAACCACGATATTGCCCTTATAAAACTTCCGGATTTTGGCGAGCGACTTGAAAAAATACTCCGCCTGGGGCTTTGTTTCGGCAGGTGTTTTGATATCCTGCGGCGTCACGACGTCGAGTTGCCTCCCTTTCACCCAGGAGGACAATGCACCTCCGATCTCGCGGAACACTTGCACCGGGCTCGTCCAGATCCGTTTGAGCAAGTCTTTTTCCCGGACAAAAAAGTAAGTATAGCGCATCGGATAATAGGTTTCATTGATGCGGTTGAAAGTCGCAGTGTTGGCAAATGAGCGGGCCGT
>DATMSL010000763.1:0-4919 GCA_035565435.1 Dyadobacter sp.
CCCTCTGATATTTAATTTGTGATATTTAGCTTTATTAAAGCCCAAAATATCCCCATAATTCGCTCGCCGCTTTTATGACTTGATAACAGCTCAATTTAGGTCTCTTGGGTTTTCCTATCTTTGAGCTAACTGCAAGCCAGCCACCCCGGGTTGGTGAATGACGCGGTGAGTAAAAGACATGATAGAGTATTTCGGTAACCTGCCTCGCCCCATTATTCTTCGCTCCAAGAAGCAATGCAACGTTGTTATCCTAATTGTCTCTTTCGACTATCCAACTCAGATTAAAACACAAATGGGCGTTGACTGTTGCCTACCGCAAATACATATTCGAATGAAAAATAGTATTAGCCTTTCCGCAGTTACTATAATCAAAATCCTGTTACCGCTACTTGGCTTAGCCCAATCAAAAAATCCTGCACTGGATAGCATGGGAGCTAATATGGGCAGACAGAATTGGGAGAGAGCAATGCATTGGGCGTTGAAGGCGGCAGAGGCCGATCCTTCTGAGAAATATTGGCGCTATTTGAATGCAGCAACCTTCGCCAGTCGAAATCACAATGCCGATTTGGCCATCAAGTATGCAACATTGGTAGTCGACTCTGAAATAGCGACCAATGCTGGTTTCGGGAGCAGTTTTGATTGGCTACGCAAAGATAGCCGGTGGATACAACTGATGGACAGGGTGGCTCAGCTCAAGGAAAAGGAGCGACAGAAGCGTATTCAGGAAAGTCTGCCTTTTCGAGACTACGAGCGCGAACTGCTTGATCAAACCGAAAATCATCTGGGTTCTCTGGTTAATATTTCATCTGTTAAAGAGCTTTATAAAGCAATTCAGACTACAAGTCCGGTTCATAGCTATTCACATTCCGGGCGTTTCAGCTACTACTGGCTCACCCTGTCAGACTCGCTGGAATTTCCTTACTTAGTACAGCTACCGATTAACTTTGACGCACATCGACGCTATCCCATGGTAGTCGTATTGCACGGGGCTGTCAGCCGACAAACCACATTACCCGACGTTGCCGACAGTACGCGGCATATAGCCTTCTTCGGCAGACCCTTTTTTGATCGCGCCTATCAATCTGGCATGATTGCAGTTTTCCCGTATAGCACCAACCGTTATAACTGGATAATGCCTGACGACGGTTTTGATCTGGTTCCCGACCTGGTTCGACAGGTCAAAAAAATGTATTCTATTGATGACCAACGCGTGTATCTGGCCGGCCATTCGAACGGCGCGACTGGTGCCTTCTCCTACCTTTTGAAACAACCAGGCCTGTTTGCCGGATTTGCAGGTTTAAATAATCGACCACAAGTGCGGACTGGCGGGACTTTTTTGCTTAACGGGACCAATCGTTCTTTTTACAATGTGTCCACTGACTACGACTACTATTTTCCCATTGAGGGCCATAGAACTTTAACGAATTTGGCCAAGCAGCTTAACATAGATTGGGTTAATCAAGAAGTTGTGGGGCATCGCAGTCATTCGTTCCTCGTTAATTCCCAGGATAGTACTGTTGTGAAAGTATATGAAGCTCTTTTTAACAATTTACTGACCAAAAGACGCAATCCATTTCAACCTAGATTATATTGGGAGTGTGACAATGTGAGGCATGGGCGTGTTGACTGGCTTGCAATAAACGAACTAGACACCCTGATCAAAACGGCATCATGGCATACACATCAAAACTTCGCAGTTACCGGGTGGCGAGAAGTGATGAACCCTGAAATTATCCTTGACAGCACTTCTCAGGCATTTGTTTTTCCGCGTCGATCTGGAGCTGTGGAAGGCCACTACTCAAATAATCGTTTTGAGCTGAAAACCTCCCGCGTAAAATCTGTCAGTATTTATTTATCGCCTGAAATGATTGATTTTAAGAAGCCCCTTGCAGTTGTCATAAATGGCATTTCGGTATTTAACGGTAATGTTTCAGCAGATCGCGAGTTTGTGATTGATGCATATCGCCAGGAGGCGGATCATCAGGCCATTTGGATAAAGAGATTGCAATTCACGGTACCTGAGAAATAAAAGTCGGCCTACGACTATAAGTCTTATGAAGCGAATCAGGCAACTAAACACTGTTCAAAGCGTTTTTTCGTATCTTCAAAGTAACAAGTCGATGTTTAAAATGCATCAAAACAAGCTAAAAGAATTGGTTACCGTTTCGGTTACCTGCCTTGTATACACCAGTTTGGTTAGGCTAGCTTATCAAGCCATAAATGTCCATACAACAAGGATTGCTCAAATTGTAGAGCTCCTTTTACCCCATATCACTCACTTCGCAACGATTTTACCGGATTCATCACCGCCGCTTTCACACTTTGGAAACTCACGGTGATCAGTGCGATAATGAGCGTTGCCAGCAATGCCAGCAGAAAAATGCCAGGGCTGAGGGAAATGCGGTATTCGAAGTTGCTCAGCCAGCCCTTCATCACCCACCAGGCCACCGGCGCGGAGAGGAGAAATGCAATGCCGACGAGTTGCAGCAACTCGCGGTTGAACAGCCAAAGAATACTACCTACACTCGCACCCAGCACTTTACGCACACCCACCTCCTTGGTGCGCTGCACAACCATGAACAGGATGAGCCCGTACAACCCCATACACCCAATAAGCAGCGCAATGCCGGCAAAAAAGTTGATCAACCGGCCCATTGTCTGCTCCTGCTCGTAAGTCTCCCGGATCTGGTCGTCCACAAACTTGGGCTCGAAAAAGCTGTCGGTATACACCTGGTTGTAGGCCTTTTCCAACTGTTTCAATGCGCGGCTGTAATCAGCTGAATGAAGCTGAATGTTGGCGGAATAATAGCCACTGGCTACGGTAGTCAGGAACATCGGGTTAATGCGCTGGCGGAGGTCCGACTGGTTGTAATCTTTTAATACTCCTACAATTTCGAGCGGCGCGAAGCCAGCCTTATGCAAGTGTTTACCTACCACATCGGAAGGCCGGGTGAAGCCCAGGCGCTTCATAAGCGTTTCGTTAATGAGTGCTTCTCGGGCGGTGTCGGACGGTTGCAGGTTACGTCCCGCCATCAATTTCAAACCATACAAACCCACATAGTCGGCATCGATCCAGGCCTGTTGGGGGCCATATGGTTCCTCCTCCGGGCGGTTGTCGAAGCGTATGCTCGTCTGGCTCATCCAGCCCGACTGGGGAGGCCCCCCCATCGAATAGCTCACATTTGCTACGTCGGGAATAGCAGTCGCAAGGTTACGGAAAGTGCGCATTTTGCCAACGTCCTGTGAAGGTACATTGGGCAGGCCAACCGTCAGGATGGCATCTTTCCGGAAGCCGAGATCCTTGGTCTGTACATAATGCAGCTGGTTGGCAACTACAATGAGCCCGATGATGAGCATTTGTGAAATGGCAAACTGCATGACCACCAGCCCGTGCCTTAGCGAAAACCTGCCTGCTTGCTGCGTGGTAAGCCGCCCGGCCAGTGCGACGACCGGACGGAAACCGGCGATCACTAATGCCGGGTACAAGCCCGCCAGCAAGATAACCGCCAGCACCAGCAAAACCAGCCCGCCGGCGACCTCCGGTGAGAAATAGAAGGTAAACCGGAACGGCCCGTGCAGATAATTTTGCGCCAATATCTGACCATAATTGAAAATTACCATCCCAAGCACCAGCGCCGCCAGTACTATCAGCGTCGTTTCCCCGATGAACTGCCAGAAAAGCTGCGTTTTGGTACTGCCCAGCACTTTGCGCACGCCTACCTCCCGTGCTCGGTTGAGCGCCTGTGCGGTGGCCAGGTTTACAAAGTTGATGCTCGCCGTACCGATCAACAATATGCCGATCAGTGCCAGCGACCATAACAGCCCACGGCTCACGCCCCCATATTCGGGGGATAAATGCATGCTGCTAAACAGTATCGCCGGATAGGACGTTTCCTTCGCCTTCGCAGGATTGTATTTTTTGACAAACAATGGCAGCTGCCGGTTCCAGTCCGCGACGGTGAACCGGTCGTTGAAAAGAGCGAAACAATGGGTACTGCCATTGGTATTGTCGAAAGGCTGATCTTCGGGGCGGCCATTGAGCTGTTCTTTCACCAATGGCCAGGAAGCCATCACCGAATAAGCCAGGTCGGTGTCGTCGCGGTAGTCGGCAAATACGCCCACCACACGTGCGGGAATGCGCGCGTCCAGTCGCACGACCCGACCGATGGCATGGGCTGTAGAGCCGAAGCATTTGCGGGCCATTTCGGCACTCATCACCACGGTACCCGGCTGGCTCAGTTCGTCGGGGCCGCCGGCTATCCAGGTGTAGTCGAAAATCTTGAAAAAGGCTGGCTCCACGAACGCGCCGTGGTGTGTTTTGTCTTTAATTTTCTTGTCAGCCCGATTGACAACCGGCACGGCCACCATCGGAGAATACCATTCCTCCAGCATTGCCACACGCTCGATGTCAGGATATTCGTTCCGGACAGCCTGACCCAGCGGATAAGGAATGCCCTGGATGTTGAATGCGCCCGACGAGGACGTGAAGCGGGAAGTGATCTGATATATCCGGTCGTAATTGCGGTGATGCTGGTCTATCTGGTAGTGAAAACGGACCAGCGCGAAGATCAATAGTGCGCAACCCAGGCCCAGTGCGAGTCCGCTGATGTTGATGACTGCGTAAGCCTGATTCTTACGCAAATTACGCCAGGCGATTTTGAAATAATTATAGAGCATAATGGGGAGTTAGGATGTTGGGGGCGGGTCGGTAATAGCCGCCGGACTAGATTAGCCCAATTTCCGTACCATGAAGGCAAAACCGCCTTTCAATCATTTGCAACCACCTTTCATAAAATGAAATGTGCGGTTTTGGACATATTTTGTCCGGTAATGGACCTAACTTGGTTGTTGTATTGCGTAATGGCGACCATTTTAAACGCTTCGGAACAGACAGCGATCGTCTGACTTATAGCCTTTTG
>DATMSL010000764.1:0-13325 GCA_035565435.1 Dyadobacter sp.
TTTTTGCCTTCGGGATATGGGCCATTATTTCTGAAAATGAAATGGCCGGGATCCACAGCTCCTTTGTATTCTCAGTATTAAAACTTTTTAACGAAGAAGCGACCACCTGATTATCTTCTGTGTCCTTTGCGTATAGCCGCAACATTTCACAGGACGTCCCTGTCACGGCAAAAGGATTGATGGTCACGCTTTTATCAAACCTGCGATTGGAGGATGCAACAGAACGCATTCGTTCGATATTACTGCTAAGAGGCTCATACGCATAACTTTGGGCATTCTTTATTTTAGATAAAAGCAATATATCAAAAAAACCGGCGTTTGCGCCGATATCGATCACCAACGGATCGTCAGGCAATACGCGCATCAGCGCCCCGATGTTGTATACGTCGGCCATAAATATCTCCTTAAATACCTGATGCAAGCTTGCGGGCACGTCGAAGCCGAGCTTGTTGGGCCTCGTGACAAAGTGTAGCATCCTTCCACGATCGCGGAATTTGTCGAAGATGTATTCGAACGGGTTTCGGATATTCCGGAACAAATTAATGTATCTCCTCGGACCTGCAACGGGCATAGCTTATGATCTTAACTATATCGAGTATTTCGGGGTAGACATCCAAAGCATTGCCCCGTCACATTATACCCACTATCTCATTCGCACCAGGTTAATAATGAGCAAGCGCTAAAGTCCGAGTTTTCCTGCGGCTTCATGTCCACTGCATTGTTTGATTTTTAGCCCAAAGCATGTAGCTTTGTTTTCTTCCGGCCCGGCTGTCAGAGCCAACGGCAAGTACTAACGTTATATAATTCTGATCCCCGTAAAATACTCTAATTAACTATGTCACAAGAACTTACCAGACAGGAACCCCTGTTGACCGAAGATCCCTTGCGGTTTGTTTTGTTCCCTATTAAACATTCCGATATATGGGAAATGTACAAACGACATGAGGCTTCGTTCTGGACAGCCGAAGAAATCGACCTGTCGCAGGATATGAAGGACTGGGAAAACCTGAATGACGGAGAAAGGCATTTCATTTCCCACGTACTGGCATTCTTTGCGGCATCAGACGGAATCGTTAATGAAAACCTGGCTGTCAATTTTCTTAGCGAAGTGCAATATGCAGAAGCAAAATGCTTCTACGGGTTCCAGGTGGCGATGGAGAACATCCACTCCGAAACCTATTCGCTGCTGATCGACACATACATTAAAGATCCGGTTGAAAAAGACAGGCTGCTGCGCGCGATCGAGACGATTCCTTGCGTGCAGAAAAAAGCAGAATGGGCATTGAAATGGATCAACAGTCCTGTGTTTGCAGAGCGTATTATCGCATTTGCTGCAGTGGAAGGGATTTTCTTCTCCGGATCGTTCTGTTCGATCTTCTGGCTGAAAAAACGCGGCCTGATGCCAGGGCTCTCATTCTCCAATGAGCTGATCTCCCGCGATGAGGGGCTTCACTGCGAGTTCGCTTGTTTGTTGTACACCAAACACATTCTGAATCAGTTGCCGCAAGAGCGTGTGATCCAGATCATGATGGACGCCGTTGAAATCGAAAAAGAGTTTGTAAGCGAAGCACTTCCGGTATCATTGATTGGTATGAATGCCGATTTGATGAAACAGTACATCGAATACATCGCCGATTTCTGGCTCGAAAGACTCGGTTGCCCGAAACAATTCGGCTCAGCCAACCCATTCGATTTTATGGAACTGATCTCGCTTCCGGGCAAAACAAACTTCTTCGAAAAACGCGTAGGAGAGTATCAGAAGGCAGGCGTAATGAGCGGTGTGAAGGACAAAGAATCCGCACACAAGATTTCGTTCGACTCCGATTTCTAAGCGATTTTGATATTACCCCGAAGCCCCGGCTGCATTGGCAATCGGGGCTTTTAATTTACAACTCACCCAATTCCTTCCATACCAGCTCGCTTTCGTAGCCTTTTCCCAGCGCGAACCTCGCCAGCTTCTGTTTCAATTTGAAAGGATCAGTCTCCGTTTTGGATAATAAATCCCGTTTCTTCGAGAGCAGTTCCCGCAAACCCGATACATAATCTTCGTCGCCTATTTCGTTCATTCCCTTTTCAATGCTATAAGTGCTCAGGCCTCGACGGTTCAGTTCCTGCCTGATTTTCATCCGCCCCCAGTTTTTGACCCTGAATTTCCCGCCGGCGTAGGTTTTCGCAAAACGTTCCTCACTCAGGTAATTCATGGAAATCAACTCGGCGATGATCTCGTCGGCCTCGTCGCCCCACACATTCCATTTTTTCAGCCGTTGCTTCACCTCGTCCTGCGTACGCTCCTGGTAGGCACAGTAGGAAGCCGCTTTTTGCAGAATAAGCCGGTCCATGTATTCAGGTTTTTATTAAATATGCTTAACAATGTGCAAGATTAAGGAAATATCACGGACGAATAGCTATTTTTGGGAGCACAAGAAACCCCTATTTCTGATCATCCAAACCCTTTAAACCATGACTTTCCAGAGACGGTCTTTTCTCAAACTCCTGCCTGCATTATCCGGAATCACCTACTTATCGGAACCCGCCAAAGCGCAGCCGGCCGCAAATATTGCGCTTCGGTTCATCGTCGCGTCCGATGGGCATTACGGACAGCCGGATACCGAGTTCAAGGCCTTCCATGCTGATCTGGTAAGCTGGGTGAACCGCGAGAAGTTGCAGAAAGGCGTTGATTTCCTCTTCCTCAACGGCGACCTTATCCACGACGACCCAACCCTGTTGTACGATTTCAAAAACGCGATCTCGAATCTGAGCGTACCTTATTATGTCAGCCGCGGTAATCACGACAAAGTGGGGTTGGACGTGTGGCAAAGCACCTGGGGCTACCCTACCAACCACAGTTTTGCGAAGGGCGAATATGCCTTCGTTGTAGGCGATACTTCCAATGAAAAAGGCGAATATGTATGCCCCGACGCCTCCTGGCTCCGCAACGAAATCTCGAAATACAAGGACAAAAAAGGTATTTTTATTTTCCTGCACATCACTCCGGCCAAATGGACAACACACGGCATTGAATGCAAAGAGATAATCGACCTTTTCGAAAACACACCGAATGTGAAAGCCATTTTCAACGGGCACGACCACGATCAGGATAGCACCAAAATGTACGGCAAAAAGCCCTACTTCTTCGACGGCCATTTCGGCGGCAATTGGGGGACTGCTTATAAAGGCTACCGCATTGTAGAGATATACAACGACCATACGTGGCAATCATATCAATACAATCCGACGGCGGCGCCGGTTTTGAATACGTTTTCGGGAAAAAGTTAATTAAGGTCCGAGGGAAGGTTTTTCAGGTCGCGCAAATCCTGTGGACGGCCTGTTGCTTTTTTATTTTCGATCAGTTCTCTGAGACCGATAAAATTGACATCAACGCCTTGAAGGTTCAGGACAACTCTATTCCGGTAGCACTCTTCAAAGGTTACTCCCAATGTAAAGTTCATGACATCTATCCAGCCGTCATGCCTACCAAAATTTAGGAAACTAGGCACGGTAGTAAAGTCCTCTTTACTGAATTCATCATTTTCGTACCCGTAGCGTCGCATTACTATCAACAACTTAGTTGCGTTTTCGTCTGTTGGATTTATAAAAATATCAACGTCGCCAGTGGCTCTTATGTAGCCATGTGCAATAACCGCATGGCCACCCAGCACTACATACTCAACCTCTTCTTCGTTCATTAGGCGAATCAGATCTAAATATTCGGTTTCCATTCTCCAACGGTTTGTTTGTGGGATTAGCTCTATAAATCGCTTTTGCGTAAAGAATCAGTTTCAAGCCAGCGTCAAGTCGTTCTTCAGGAGTTTTGGACCACCAATATTCCTTATCATAGTCAGGTATATCCTCAAACCTGTTCGATTTCTTCACTACTTTCATACATTAAATATAGGTCTAATTAACACAGTTAAACTAAGTTTTTAAAAGTTACGCGTGTTTAATTGTCCTGGTACAGAATTTTAACCACCCGATTCATCCAATCAACAAAAACACCCGATGGATCTACTCAGTGGCCAGCCTCATTGGTTCTATAAAAGTGGGGCACTCTATTCTTACCCTGCATTATCAGAGAATCTAACAGCAGAAATCGTGATTATGGGCGGCGGCATTACCGGCGCATTACTAGCATGGCATCTTACGCAGGCCGGTTTTCCCGTAGTTGTGTTGGAAAAGCGACATATCGGGATGGGAAGTACCTCCGGCTCCACGGCGTTGCTTCAATACGAGATCGACACGATGCTTACCGATCTGATCGAACTTGTAGGGGAAAAGCATGCCGTCCGCAGCTACCTTTTATGTGTGGAAGCCATTCACAGAGCCCGAGAAATTGTAGATTCGCTACCGGTCAAAACAGGGTTTTCGCTGGTTAAAAGTGTGTATTATGCATCCAAAAAAGCTGATTTGCCATTATTGGAAAAAGAATGCGCGGCGCGCAGGAAGATCGGAATCGATGTGGAATGGTGGGATCGGGCCACATTACGCTCCCATTTCCCCGGTATTCACAAAGGCGGCGCGATCCTCTCGCATGACGCTGCGCAGGTAGACGCGTACGCACTGGCACACGCGCTCTTGCAGGAATGCATCCGGAAAGGCGCACGCGTATATGATACCGTCGAAATCACCGATATCCGGCATGAACGGAGCAGTGTAACGTTGGTTTTAGATAGTGGGAGCATTGTCAAAACAAGGAAATTGATAGTGGCCTCGGGTTATGAATCACAAAAGCTGATATCACATAACTTCGTGCGCCTGCATTCTACGTACGCGATCGTCAGCAAGCCGATGCCGGAAAAGAAGGAACTATGGTATGAGCATGCATTGCTTTGGGAAAGTGCCAGGCCATATTTGTATTTGCGCACTACCGAGGATCACCGCGTGCTGATTGGCGGAAAGGACGAAATGTTTCAAAGCGCGATCAAGAGGGACAAGCTGCTTTATCGGAAATCCAAAGAACTGGAAAAGAATGCCAGGAGTATGTTCCCAGACTTGCCTTTCGTGACGGATTATGCCTGGTGCGGCACTTTTGCAGAGACGGAGGATGGACTGCCGTTTATTGGCAGCGTGAAAGAGCACCCGAATACCTGGTTTGCATTGGGTTTTGGCGGGAACGGCATCCTTTTCAGCATTATCGCCGCGGGTATAATTACGGATATTATCGCAGGGAAGAAAAATAAGGACACCGCTATTTTCAGTTTTGAACGACTTGGCAAGTTATAACCACCCGCCAAGCCGTTCAAAAATTTATATTACCTTAATCAGGTGGTTCTTCTTGCCTTTCGAAATCAGCAGAAACTTGTCTTGCAGCAATGCGAAATCGCTTAACGGTTGCTCAGCCGCGGTAACCTTTGATTTATTCACACTCACCGCATTCTGCTGAATCGCGCGGCGCGCTTCACCTTTAGAAGCATACACTTCGCCACGGGTTACTGTGGAAACCAGGTCAGTAATATTCGCGCATTCATCCCATTCGGCACGGGTGATTTCGGTCTGTGGAACGCCATCGAAAATGGTGTCGAATTCATCAACTTCAATACTTTGCAGCGTTTCCAGCGTCGCTTTGCCGTACAAAACTTCCGAAGCCTTCAACACCAGATCCAATGCCTTTTGCGAGTGAATGCGGATTGTCAGCTCGGACGCCAGGGCCTTTTGCATAATACGCAAATGCGGCTCGGCAGCGTGGCTGGTTTCCAGCGCTTCGATTTCCTCCCGGCCTTTCAGCGAGAATACGCGCAGGTAACGCGGCATATCGTCGTCACTCTGGTTGAGCCAGAATTGGTAAAACTGGTAAGGCGAAGTCCGCTCCGGATCGAGCCAGATGTTACCGCCCTCGCTTTTCCCGAACTTAGAGCCATCGGCTTTGGTAACGAGCGGCGTTGTCAATGCATAAGCTTTGAAATAGCCTTCATCGTCGCCTTCCTTGCGGCGGATGATCTCCGTACCGGTGGTAATATTGCCCCATTGGTCCGAACCGCCCATTTGCAGCCGGACATTTTTGGTTTTATATAAATGATAAAAATCGTAGCCCTGCAAAAGCTGATACGAGAACTCGGTAAATGAAATACCGGTTTCCAGGCGCTTTTTCACAGAGTCTTTTGACATCATATAATTCACACTCAGATATTTACCCGCATCTCGCAGGAACTGCAAAAAGCCAATATCTTTGAACCAGTCGTAATTATTGACCATTTCAGCCGAATTTTCACCGGAATGGAAGTCCAGAAACGATTCGAGCTGCTTGCGAATACCCTCCTGATTGATCCGTAATGTATCCTCGTCGAGAAACGACCGTTCGGCCGCTTTGAAAGAAGGATCACCGATCATCCCGGTAGCACCGCCCACCAATGCGATAGGCTTATGCCCCGCGCGCTGAAAATGCACCAAAAGCATAATGGTAGCCAGGTTACCGATGTGCAGCGAAGGAGCCGTCGGGTCGAAACCGATATAACCGCATGTCACCTCTTTTTGAAGTTGCTCATGCGTTCCCGGCATCATGTCGTGCAGCATGCCTCGCCAGCGTAGTTCCTCTATAAAATCAATCGTCATTCTAAAAACTGTTGCTTATTTCAAAATCGACCGCAAAGGTAAAGGTTATCGGTTCAAATACTTTACAGAGTCAAGTTATTACTTTACAATGTCAACCATTTTACTTTGCAAAGTCCACCGCCGTACTTGACTTGGTATTGACACTTACTTGACAAATAATCAATTTTGTCTTCTTAGGTTTTCATCCCGGCCATCAACAAAGCTATGATTTCGCACCTGCAAAAAATATTGGTTACTGTCGCCTTTTCAATTGTTGGGTTAATTACCTATGCCCAAAGCACCTATTGTAATCCGATGGACATCGATTACAAATACAATTTCGAGCAGCTCAACGAAAACATCAGCTACCGCTCCGGCGCCGACCCGGTGATTATCAACCATAAAGGCGAATACTTCCTTTTCGTGACCATTTCAGGCGGGTACTGGCATTCCAAAGACATGATCAACTGGAAATACCTCACCGCCAACCGCTGGCCTTTCGAGGACATGTGCGCACCTGCGGCAGTTTCCGTACGCGATACATTGTTTTTATTCCAATCCACGTTCGAATCGCGCCCGATACTTTATTCGGTTGCACCTGAAAAAGGCATTTGGGAGTTTTATAACCGCTGGACGCCGCGGCTGCCCAAGGATATCGGCCCCTGGGACCCCGCATTGTTCCATGACACAGACACCGATAAATGGTATATGTACTGGGGTTCTTCCAATGTGTATCCCATCTTTGGCTCGGAGCTGGATTATTCCAAACGGCTTGCATTCAAAGGACAATACCAGTCCATGTTTTGGCTAAACCAGTACGAGCACGGCTGGGAACGCTTCGGACTCAATCACTCGGATCCTTTCAAACCATTCACCGAAGGTGCCTGGATGACCAAGCACAAAGGCAAGTACTATCTGCAATACGGCGCGCCTGGCACGGAATATAACGTGTATGCCAATGGCACGTACGTGAGCGACCAACCGCTCGGGCCATTTACTTATGCACCTTACAATCCCGTTTCCTACAAACCGGGCGGCTTCGCCACCGGCGCCGGGCATGGCAACACGTTTCAGGACAACTTCGGCAACTACTGGAACACCGGCACCTCGTGGATCGGCCTGAGCTGGGCTATGGAACGCCGCATTGTGCGCTACGCAGCCGGTTTCGATAAAGATGGTCAAATGTTTGCCAACACCCGCTTCGGCGACTTCCCGCACAAAATGCCCACCAAAACCTGGACAGGTAAGGGCGACGAGCTTTTCACAGGCTGGATGCTGCTATCCTACAAAAAAACCACGACGGCGTCATCCACACTTGATACGATGGCCGCACAAAAGATCACCGACGAAAACCCGCGGACATTCTGGGCTGCCAAACAAAATAAGCCGGGCGAAACCCTGACCATCGATCTACAAACCGAGCAGGATGTGAAGGCCGTGCAGGTTAACTATACTGACTACAAATCCGACATTTTTGACAACAAGCCTGAAAAAGTATACACGCAGTTCAAAATCTGGACTTCAAAGGATGGTAAGAAATGGGACCTCGCCAGCGACCTCACCAAAGAACCCAAACGCGACCGCCCCTGTGCCTACATCGAGCTCGCCACGCCCGTGCGTGCGCGTTACGTGCGCTACGAGCACGTGTACGTAGCATCGCCGATATTGGCCATCAGCGAATTCAGGATTTTCGGAAACGGTTTCGGGAAAGCGCCGCAAACGCCCGCAGCCTTCACAGCCGTCCGGCAAAAAGACGCGCGCAATGCAGATTTGAAGTGGGAAAAAGTGCCGGGAGCCATCGGCTACAATGTGTTATGGGGCATCGCACCCGACAAACTGTACCAAACCTACCAGTTCTGGAACGACGAGCCGAACATATTCGAGCTGCGCGCGTTGAATGTAGGCGTGCCTTATTACTTTGCTATTGAGGCGTTTAATGAGAATGGGGTGTCGGTGGCGAGTAAGGTGGTGGGTGTGAAATAAGACTACCTACTGCACAATCTCTGGCTCAAATGTGATGTTTTCATAAATCGCTTTGAGGCTCATTTCGAAATTGAATGCTTCAAAATGTATCACATCTTCGGGATCTTCGAAGCTGCAATAAATCCAGAGATCGCTCCCCTCGTGTCGTGAAAACACGTCAACACTGCATTCGAGCTGAGAAACCAGCAGGTAATATTGCAGGGAAGGAATTGTCCTGTAATGTTTCACCTTAAAAACCCTATCTCTTGATTCGGAATTTTTGGACGTTACTTCGACCAGGATAGTAGGATGCTCAACAACATAAGTACCGGCAATATCCTCCGGCGCGCAGGTAACAATCACGTCGGGATATGGATAATAATTATCCGAAACCTTCACTTTAACATTCTCCGAAAAGACGTCGCAGCCCTGAGGCAGGAAGTGGTTGCTCAGCAGGTTTCTGACTTTGCCAACAATTCGATTGTGATTCAAAGTAGTACCAGCCATGGCATAAACATTACCATTGTAATATTCATGCCGGATTTCGCTTTGTTTCTCCAACTCGAAGTATTCCTCGACGGTCATTCTTGGCTCGGTTAGTTGTGCGCATCCCATAATTTACTGTTTTTTAACAACAAATTACATGAAAAGATCACCGCTTGAAACTAGACCGCACCACCATTTAGCCAAAGGAGCGACGAGTCGCCGTAGCTTAAAAAGCGGTAATCCCTAGCCAATGCCTCAGAATAGATCGTTTTCCAGTCTTTTCCGACAAATGCGGCTACAAGGAGAATGAGTGTGGAGCCAGGTTGATGGTAATTAGTAATTATCCCGCGGCATAAGCGGAAGCGATAGCCCGGAAAAATGAATATCTCCGTCTCGCCTACAATCTCTTGAAGCGCTGAGGCATCCATATAATCAGCAATGGCTTGCAGGGATTGTGCAGCCGAGGGAAGCTCGGCCTCTTTCCAGGGATATGGATAGAGTTTTTCGATATTAAAATCCGTGGTTTCCTTTTTAAAAAGCTTCACGCCATACCAATATAAACTTTCCAGCGAACGCAGCGAAGTAGTGCCGACCGGCACAATATGATCCACCGATTGAAGCAGATTTTGTATTAATTCCCGCGTGAAAACCACTTGCTCCGAATGCATCCGATGCTCGGTAACCTTCTCCACTTTAATAGGCTGAAAAGTCCCTGCTCCGACGTGCAAGGTGAGGAACGCTTTGCGAATACCCTTTTGCGCCAATGCGTCAAAAACCCGTGGCGTGAAATGCAGCCCGGCTGTCGGGGCCGCAACGGCGCCGTCATGGTGCGCATAAACGGTTTGATACGTTTCCTTGTCCGGCTCTTCGGTATCGCGGTTGAGATAGGGCGGCAGCGGGATTTCACCCAATGCTTTCACCAGATCCAGAAATGTAACTTCGGCGTCCCAGGCAAGCTTTACCAGATTGCGTTCATAATCGTGGTAGGATACCCGCAAATGTACCTCCCGCCCATTTACAGGAATGACGTTTGACAATGCATCGGCAGCTTTCCAGCGCTTTTTATTCCCGATCATACATTCCCATACGCACGAATGCTGTACCAGCATTGCATCGTTGATCACACGGGTAGGCAGCTCGGGATGCAGCAGCAGCAGTTCTATTACCGCGCCGGTTTCCTTCCTGAAATGCGCCCGTGCGGGAATAACCTTGGTGTCGTTAAAAACAAGGAGCGTATCAGCGGGCAGCTGGGAAGTAATATCGGTAAATTGCAAATGGCTGATTTCACCATTTTTATACACCATCAGCTTCGACTGATCGCGAACTTCCATAGGGTACTTCGCGATACGATCGTCGGGCAGGTCGTAGGTATAACTTTCCAGATCGATCGCCTCAGCTTCTCTCCGCCACAATGCTTTCTGGTTCCCCTCTGCCTCTATTTTACCTTCCATACCTGGCAATATTAGAGTTTATCCTCGTGCACAGGCGGCCATAGCAAGCGCAATGGAAGCAGGAATACGCCCAGAACGAGCGCAAGACTTGCATAATACAGCCACGAGAAATCAAATACGTCCATTTTATAGTTGGTGCTATTGATCGTCGCCAATGCCAGCAAGCTGAAACCAGTGATCGTATTAATCACCGCCACGAGGCAGAAAAGCCAGTTGGTAAGATGCTCATTCAGCTCTGTGCGGTGCTGCGCCCACTCCTTACGTTTCAGGATCGGCAGGTTCATCGGGTCTACATTCGGAATATGGCGTGCAATGCCGGTGATCACCACATTATTGAGCAGAAAAAGGCCCATTACGATGTAGAAAATGTGTCCTTTTTCGACATAACGCTCTGCGAGGCCGCTATCCGCAAAGTCGACGGCCACCATTTCGGGGAAAAGCGAATACGTCCAAACGAGCGCCCCGATAACGAATAATAAAGATGCCCAGCGCCAGATCTTTATTGCAAATGTTGTAACTTTCATGAATTGGTAACCTAAATAGAGGTCTTTTCGCCATAGTAAATCAAGCCGCAAAATTAGGTCGGGGAGTTTCTAAAACCTAATTGGCTTTCAACAAACACACATTATAACTTTATGCAATGCGTTTTGAGTGGGATGATAACAATTTAAGACACATAATTTTGGATCATCCAGAAAGAGGAAATACCGTCGACGAGTTAGAAAACGTATTTGAAGATCCGAACCTGCTCATCAAAGTTGGCAAAGGAAAGCCCTACGAACAACGGTTCGAGGCAATCGGCATGGGAAACTCACATAATATAAAATACGTTGTCTTCACAATTAATAACGGACTTATCAGGCCGATCAGCTGCTGGCCGGCTAACAGGCAAAACACTCGCTACTACTATGAAAACATCAAAGGGGAATAAGGTCGCTGTTATCAAAAATGGCCATACCGCGGAGGAACTGCGTGAAATGCAGAAGGAATTTATGAATTTGGAAACTGTAAGGTACTCCATCGAAGAGCTTGTTAAAATTGAGTCTGCAAAGAAAGTAAAGGCTTGATCTCCCTTAATGAAAATCTACACCAAAACCGGTGATAAAGGCACGACCTCGCTCATCGGAGGCACGCGCCTGAGTAAGGCACACGTGCGCATAGACGCGTACGGGACGGTCGACGAACTGAATAGCTACATCGGAATGCTTCGCGACCAGCCTGTGAATGCAGGTAGGAAAGACCTGCTCAAAGAAATCCAGGACCGATTGTTCACGATCGGTTCGCATTTAGCTTCTGAGTCCGACCAAAAGAAGAAAATTCTTCCTGATTTGCTCGATGAAGACATTGCACTCCTGGAAAAGGAAATGGACCTGATCGACACCCTGGTACCTCCACTGCGATCGTTCATCCTGCCGGGGGGACACACTTCTGTATCCTTCGGGCACATAGCGCGGACGGTTTGCCGCCGGGCCGAGCGCGAGGTCATCCATTTGCAGCAAGGAGAGGAAGTGGAACCCATCGTAATCCAATATCTCAACCGCCTTTCCGATTACCTTTTTATGCTCTGCCGGGCTATGACGCACGAGCTTGGAATTGAAGAAATCACATGGCAGCCGAGGGTCCCGCGGCAAAAATAATTGTTATACTAAATATCAATTATTTGTAGATTAAATTATTTAAATTGCGGGACTTAGCGAGAGAATGCGCCGGGATCTCCAAATCCTGCCTTTTCTCCAAGGATAAGCTTCGGAAAGCGTTTGAAAAATTAAATTTTTGGCATCATGACAGCCGACACAGTACAAATAGAAGTTCAGCAAACCACCAAATCCCGTTTGCAGGAGGTTGACTTCAACAACCTCGTTTTTGGACGGAACATCTCCGACCATATGTTTATCGCCGAATACAAAGCCGGACAATGGCAAGATCTGCGCATCGTCCCTTACGGCGACCTCTCACTAAGCCCTGCTACCGCCGCGCTACATTACGGTCAGGCTATTTTCGAGGGAATGAAAGCCTACAAAAACGACGCAGGTGAAGTGCTGCTTTTCCGTGCGATCGACAACTGGAAACGCCTCAACAAATCGGCTGAGCGCCTTTGCATGCCGCAAATCCCGGAAGAAATTTTCATGAACGGCCTTACCGAACTGCTCCGCCTGGATGCAGGTTGGGTACCGTCACAGCCCGGCTGCTCGCTTTACATTCGTCCATACATGTTTGCGACCGATCCTTACATCGGTGTCAAACCATCGGAATCATACTATTTCATCATTTTCACGAGCCCGGTAGGCACCTATTATGCCAAACCTCCGCGTGTGAAAGTAGAAACCCATTTTATCCGTGCTGCGGAAGGTGGTGTAGGCGCTACCAAATGCGCAGGTAATTACGCAGGCTCGCTTTATCCGGCGAAACTGGCCCAGCAGGAAGGTTACGATCAGTTGATCTGGACCGACGCCCGCGACCATGCCTACATCGAAGAATCGGGAACGATGAACATCATGTTCATGCTGGATGGCAAGCTGCTTACCCCGCACGTTTCTGAAACCACGCTCGATGGTATTACCCGTAAAAGCATCGTGGCGATCGCGGAGCACTGGGGTATCCCTGTGGAAGAGCGCCGTATCAGCGTAAAAGAAATTATCGACGCATTGAAAGCCGGTAAACTCGAAGCCGCATTCGGGGCAGGAACTGCGGTAGTAATTTCCCCGTTCGCGACGATCGCATACGAAGGCGTGGATTATGCATTGCCGGAAATCAAAGAAGATTCGTTCGTAAGCAAAGTAAAAACTTATCTGACTGACCTCCGTACCGGGAAAGAGCAAGATATCTTCGGGTGGATGCTGAAAGTTTAATGAGTGAATGAACGAATGACTGAATGAGTGAATGTGTCAGACAGTCGCGAAT
>DATMSL010000765.1:0-4440 GCA_035565435.1 Dyadobacter sp.
ATTCCTTCGATTTTGCTGGTGAGCGCGTCCTTTGCGGAGAGGATAATGAACGGAATATGGCTGGTTTCAAAACTTTCCTTGATCTGCCGGCAAAGCTCGATGCCGCTGATACCTGGCATCATCACGTCGCTGATAATCAGATCGGGCATCTTTTCGGTGGCCAGCTTCATGGCCGTATCGCCATCGGCAGCCTCGTAGATAAAATACTGCTGTTCAAACCTTTGCTTCAAGAAGATACGCAGCTCGGCATTGTCATCCACGAGGAGGATGCGTTTGCCTGACTGGACGCCCTCCAGCCGGCCCGAAACGGGGTCTGTAATAGGTGCCAGAATCGAATGGTCGGTAGGCTCCAGCCGCACCTCCGGCTCGAAGGTGGACGGCGCACGCTCCGCCTCGGCCCAGTTTTCTTCGCCCAATGGTATACCGATGATTATCTCGGTGCCTTTGTAGCGCTCGCTGTACACATATATGTCGCCCTTGTGCAGGTGCGTGAGGCTCTTGACGAGCGCAAGCCCAACCCCCGAACCCAGGTGGTCGCTGCTGATGCGGTAGTAGCGATCGAAAATCCGGGTAATGGTGTCGGCCGAAATACCGATTCCGGTATCGGCCACGCGGAAATACAGGTATTTCTGAGCGCGATGCGCCTCGTGCAGCAGTTCGAAGCCTGTCTCGAACGATGGTTTGAACCGGCTGAGGTCGGTAAAAATTTCAAAAGTGACCTCTCCCCTATCCTGCGTGTATTTGAATGAATTATTCAGCAGGTTCAGCAGTATCTTTTCCAGAATCTGGGCGTCGAAAAGTCCCATTAATGGCCAGCGGGCTTTCTTTTGCGTATGGTCGATGAGATTCAGTACAATGTTTTTACTGGCTGCCACACCGTCGAATTCCGCTGCCAGCTGCCGGCAAAACTCACTGATCGCCAGCGGCCTCACCTGCAATTTGATCAGGCTGTCGGATACTTTTTTGAAGTTCATCAGTTCGCTGATGAGGTTAATAAGCCGCTTTGCATTCCGGTGCATGAGCTGGTAGGAATGCCCGAGCGTGGCGTCGTTGTTCTGGCTTATCAGGCTTTCCAGCGGGCCGAGGATCAGCGACAGCGGTGTGCGGAATTCGTGCGAAACATTGGTGAAGAACATCAGCTGCTGCTGGTAAAACTCTTCCCGCTGGCGATGAATCTCCTCCCGCTCCTGTTCGGCTACCCCCCGCACCTCTATTTCCCTTTTGAGCCGGTGCCAGCGCGCCTGGTAAAAGTAAATACCTGCCAATACAGAAACGGCCAGCAGCGCATAGAGCGCCTTAGCGAGGTCGGTTTTCCACCACGGCGGACTGATGTTAATGCTGATTTCGGCGCGGCGTTTGCTCCATATGCCGTCGTTGTTGGTCGCTTCGAGCACCAGCTGGTAGTTTCCGTAACTCAGGTTGCTGTATCCGGCCCTGGGGTTATTGCCGTCAGTATAATTCCAGTCGTCGTCAAAGCCGATCAGCTTGTAGCGGTACCTGCATTTAAGCGGGTTGGCAAAATGCATGGCCGAGAAGGAAACGATGAAGTTGTTCTGCAGATAATTAAGCTGCACATTTTCGCCATAGCCGATAGCCTGGCTCACCACATTGTCCATATTGGCCGAGCCATCGATTTTAGGCCGCCGGTTGTTGATCAGGATTCCCGTAAAAACCGGTTTGGCGGCGATCGTGTTGGGGCGGATTTGCTGCGGATAAAAGTAATTCAGGCCGTTGATGCCCCCGAAATACATTTTTCCATCGGCCGCTTTGAACGAAGACCTGATTTTGAAACTGTTCCCCTGCAAACCATCGTTTTTGTCGTAACGGATCAGCTTCCCCGTCTTCGAATTGAGGCATAGCAAGCCATTTCCTCCCAGCCAGATGTTATCGCCGTCGATCTCGATGCCTTCCACATCATTGAAGATGCCGTGGTTCTCTCCAAAATGCTCGATGCGCGTGGAGCGGTCGCGCTCACGCAGCGAGAGGCGGTGCAGCCCGCCGCCGATCGTGCCGATCCAATAGGTACTGTCATTCTGCCGGCCTATCACGGCGCTGTAATCCGAACTGAGCGAATGCGGCTGCGACGTCGCCCGGTAGCTGATGGTCCGTAAAACGCGCCCCTGCGCATCGACCGTGATGCGTTTTACCCCCTGTCTGGTCGCGACGAACAATTCCGGTTTGTCCTTTTCAGCCAGAATAAAATGCCCTTCGGCATATTCCCGGACGTGGTATTTCCCTACCGCGTCTTTCCAAATCACCCCGAGCTTGTCGAGGTTTCCGTACCAGATGTTTCCGTAATAGTCGGCCACCAGCGTGGTAATCCCGAAAGTGGGAAACTGTTCATGGCCGTCGGGTTTCCATATTGTCTTTTTGTCGGGCCGGAGAATATCGATCCCCGACTCGGTACCGATCCATAAATTATGGGCTGGGTCAAATGCCAATGCGGCGACATTATCATTTCGGAGCCTGACGGCCGAATTCACGGCATTATAATTGGTGTGGGCTCCCGATTTTCGGTCATAAAAATCCAGGCCATCCGCATTGGTACCGATCCAGAGATCGTTTCCATCCTCAAAAATAGAACGTACATAACTGCCCGTCAGCGAATTTGCCTGCCCGGGATCATGCCGCATCGTATAAAAGAGCTTCTGATTCAGGTCAAAATAATTGAGCCCTCCACCCGACGTCCCGACCCACAGGCAATCCGACCGGTCGATATAAACGCGAACAACCGCGGTGGAATTCAAGCTGTGAGGTGCCGATACCTCATCGATTTTCTGGATCAGATTCAGGTTGCCATCCAGCCGGATCAGTCCCGTGCGGGTATTAACCCAGTAATCCGGGCCATTCCCTGCCGCAATCCCGACGATAGGCGTACATTCGGTGCAGGTGAATCGCTTTTTTACGAAAGGCAATTCTCCGCCGCCGGCCAGCAGCACCTGGTTACCGGAAGCGATGAGCAGATTGTTCCGGTTATCGAAAAAAATACGCCTGAGATTTTCAGACGGCAAACCGCTCACCGGCACCTTAACGAACTGCCGCTTCCCTTCGAGCCGCCAAAGCCCGCTGTCGCTCGCAAAATGGAGGACGCCGCTCCGATCGGGCTGCATATCGAAAAAACGGATGCCGGCGGGGATATCCAGCGGCAGCTCTTCCAAAGTAGTACCGACAATCCGGTACAACCTGATTTCATTGCCGGTCAAGCCGTAGATCAGGTTACCGGTCGGTTTGAAAAACTTCCAGAAAACAGGGTTTTTGCTGGTTTTCCGGATTGTGTAATCGATATACCGCTCATTAGCAGGGTCGAAGCACTGCACTCCATTTTCCGTACTGAGCCAGATCTTATCTTCGCCATCTGGGTGAAGTGCGATAATGCGGTTTTTAAATGCATTTTGAAGCGGCACATTGGTGTTGTAAAACTGCTGAACCGAATAGCCATCGTAACGGTCCAGACCAAAATTGGTCCCGACCCAGATATACCCCTTCCGGTCCTGCGCGAGGTCGTTCACGTCGGTATGCGACAAACCCTCGTCCACGGTGAGATAGCTGAACTTATAGGGAAAGCCCTGCCCCAAGACGTAGCCCGGGACAACGTACGCAACCAGCAGCAGGGATATTAACAGGCTCCTCATCAGATTTTATACAACCACATATTCTCTGAATACCATATGCAGGCAAAATTCAGTCTTAAACCGGATTTGCGCAACCATTTGATCAGCCGTTTTGTGAAGAAATGAACAATTTGTCAAGAAATGTGTATGATCTGGCAATGATTGTACTCTCCCGAAAGTGGTTATTTGCAACGCATTTGTTTTGAACAAATTAATCATCAAATCATCACATAATAGCACTAAGATCCACAATTTATGAACACCCTCGCCATTGTTCCGATATTGGGAAAAACCCCGCTCGGGCACGCTAAAATTGATTCACAGAAACCTCTTACCAGTCTTTTATTCAAGCGGCTTTACCTGTCCATCCGGCAACATTCGCCATGGAAAGGAACGCTGGTAATGGACCTTACCAATAACCCGAACTCAAAAGACAGCAAAACCCAGGACGATTTCAGGACCTACTTGGCCGCGAAGGAATCGCTCTCGGAAATGCAGATCACCCACAAGCAGGCATTCGCCCAGCTTTACGCCCGCTGGCTGTCGGAGCTGGGCCGCCAACCCGACCGCCTTCGAATTATTTACGACAAGGATCAGGGGTTTATCGAATACGAAGTCAAGCTGGTTATGCAGGGGAAAGAAAAAGTGGTCATCCAGATTCAATAATACCATAAGTCGGATCCTGCCCGTTGGCACTGCATCAGCATCGGGCAGGATTCAACTACACCGCAATTATATTGTAGCCCGCAAGTAGAATGCCCAGGTCCAACCCGATAGCAGCCAATTTGCAGATCGCGAAATCCGAGAGAAAGCGCCCGGAAAGCGAAAT
>DATMSL010000766.1:0-2573 GCA_035565435.1 Dyadobacter sp.
CTCAGGAGGAGATGCCCCTGGTATGAACGCCTGCATCCGGGCGGTAGTACGAGGAGCATGCTACCATGGTATTGAAGTATTTGGAATCAGAAGAGGATATAGCGGAATGATCGCAGGAGACGTCTACAAGATGGAGTCTCACTCGGTCAGCAATATAGTTCAAAGAGGAGGTACCATCCTTAAATCAGCAAGAAGCAAGGAATTTATGACTCCCGAAGGCCGCAAGAAGGCATACGACAACTTGCAGGCACTCGGAATCGAAGGACTGATCGCCATTGGCGGTAACGGTACATTCACCGGCGCGATGATCTTTGGCAACGAGTACGGTATCCCTACCGTAGGCGCTCCGGGAACGATCGACAACGATTTGTACGGAACCGACTATACCATTGGCTTCGATACTGCCGTGAACACCGCGTTGGACGCGATCGACCGTATCCGCGACACTGCCAGCTCACACGACCGTATCTTCTTCATCGAAGTAATGGGCCGTGACTCAGGCTATATCGCTATCCAGTCGGGTATCGCAGGTGGCGCCGAGCTCGTGATGGTTCCCGAAGTCCTGACCCCGATCTCTCAGGTTGTAGAAACCCTGAAACAGGGATGGAGCCGTTCGAAATCATCATCCATCATTATCGTGGCGGAAGGTGACGAAGAAGGCAGCGCGCAGGAAGTAGCTGACAAAATCAAGGTGCAGGTGGATGAGAATGCGGATATCCGAGTAACCACACTGGGCCATACCCAACGCGGAGGAACGCCCTCTGCTTACGACCGTATCCTGGCAAGCCGCCTTGGATTGGGCGCATTGGAAGGACTCATCGCAGGACAAAAGAATGTAATGGCCGGTATCATCAACAATGAGCTGGTTTATACGCCTTTTGAAGATACCATCAGACTTCCCAAGCCGATCAACGAGGATTTGTTGAGAATGGTGAAAATCCTGAGTGTATAACACAGGTAAGATTTAGCAGTAACCCACTGCTTTGTAGGCTACATACCCTACGAATTCATGCCATAGCATGCAAAAGTAGGCAAAGGCCTCGGGGTCCGGTACCAGTTTATGGATGAAGAACCGGTTATATCCCCCACGAAAGTCGGCCGGGAAGGGGTCTGTTTTGATCCCCATTTTTTCGAAACACCCGGCCGACCGGCGCATGTGAAATGCGGAGGTAATCAGCAGGTATTTTCCGGAAGGGAACATTTTATTCAGGATTCGG
This sequence comes from Dyadobacter sp., assembly GCA_035565435.1. GTDB lineage: Bacteria > Bacteroidota > Bacteroidia > Cytophagales > Spirosomataceae > Dyadobacter. The sequence continues at coordinate 1,218 of DATMSL010000766.1, forward strand.
CCCGAGTACACGGCATTCTCATGCGTGTTCCGAGCTTTTTCCTCGAACAGGATATCTTTTGCCGGCACGCCCCAACTTGCGAGCAACGCTGCCGCCTGGCGCGTCTCGCCCAGTTTCCGGGTCATCAGCATTTCGCCGCTCGTCCCTGTAATCAATATCTTCCGGATTTTGCCGTGCTTGTAGAGCAGGTAGGTTTGCAGGAGCCGGTCGCCGTGATTACCCATTGCCGGATGGTCCTGCCTTGGTGTGCTCATCGTGATCAACCCGCCCGACAGCAGAATCCCGACGTCATAAGTCTCCTTCACCTCAGCCAGATTGACGAATTTGGGCTCCCACGCATTGATAGCCTTCGTCACCAGGTACGAGTTGGATGCCAGCGCGAATGCCACAATCCCAAAACCCAACGCCAGCTTCCGGCGCCGGTCGCTTTTGGTTAAAAACGAATAGGTCAGTATAAAAAACACAATGCTGAGCGGCATTATGAGAAAGTCGATCGCTTTGGAGAGAAAATAAAACATTTGAATAAGAACCCTGCTGATGTTAGCGTTTTGAAGTTAATTTTACGGACTTCAAACTTTGAAATAATCCAATAAACAGCTTTAAAGCAAACTTTCCATAGCCTGATGAGAGATTATACCCGCACTTACCTTTTGCTGCTGCTGGCCGTTTTCGGCCTTTTTTCCTCCGCATACTCCCAGGGCTACCACATTGAAGCCACCATTAAGGGATTTCGCGATTCGTCGTTTGTGATCGGTCATTATAATCGGAATGCCTCACAATTCGTACCCAAAGACACGGCTAAGGCAGATGCCAACGGGAAGGTCGTATTCGAAGGTAAAACAGCACTTCCGGGCGGCCTCTATGTGATCCTCTTCCCCGGCAACCAGAAAATGATCGAGCTGATCTATTCCGGCAAGGAAAATAATATCGCGCTCGAAGCCGACTCTGCCGATGTGAATACCTCCATCCAAATCACCGGCTCCAAAGAAAACGAGCTTTTTTACAACTATCGAAAAGAATTAGCCAAAGGCAGCAAGGAGATCGAAGCGCTCAGCAAGCAGACGACGCCAGAGGCTCAGGCGCGTATCAAAACGACTCAGGAAGGATTTGGCACTTATCGTAAAAAGCTGCTGACCGAAAACGCCGGTACTTTCACTTCGCAGCTGCTCAAAATGTCCGCTGACCCTGAAATCCCCGCGGCCCCGAAATTAGCCAACGGCAAAACCGACTCGATGTGGGTTTTTAACTACTACAAGACGCATTACTGGGATGCATTCGATTTTTCAGATCCACGGATCGTGAATACGCCCTTCTTCGAGCCTAAAATAGAGCGGTACTTCAAAAATTTGGTAGTAC
>DATMSL010000767.1:0-2925 GCA_035565435.1 Dyadobacter sp.
AGAAGTGCGAGTAAAATTAAAGCAATAAAGGATGTACGTTGGAGTTTTTGGCTCATAGTCAATGTGTTTAGTGTACTAGTTACTATAATGCGGGTATGCGCAAGACCTGGCCAGGATAAATCAATTCAGGATCCTCAAGCATCGGTTTGTTGGCCTCAAAAATGACGGGATACTTCATCATATCGCCGTAGTGCTCCCTGGCAATTTTGGATAAGGTGTCTCCCCTGGCGACCATGTGAAACCTTGCTTCCTGCCCGGGAGATGTAACCGTGAGCCGATTGTCTACTAATTGGACGCCTTCAACGTTACCGACTGCCAGTGCAATCTTTTCGGCATCCTGTTGCCTGGCAACTTCCCCATCCAGGGTGACTAGGTCCACCGATGTTCTAACAGTTAGTTTATGGTAGGCAAGACCAAGCGATTTCACATGCGCCAGCAGGGCACTGGCGCGAAGTGGTTCAGCGGCCCCGGGTATCGGAATGGCGGTGTCTTCGTTCTCCTTGAACACCTTTTCGCCAACTCCTTTAATGAAAGATAATAGCCCCATCGCTTATATGTTTTGGTTTGTTGTAAACGATCTTTTGCTATCTGGCAAAAGATTCCGAATTCTTGGTGGATACTTAAAAGCTGACTATTTCAGTCAGCTTTGTCGGCTTAGCATGCCTGTTTGAACTGAGCGCTAAATGAGTTTACCTCCGTCCAGCCTTTCCCGTAAAACTTTCAGTTCTTCCCATTTATCGTCCCGTGCCAGCGCCGATTGCTCCGGCCAGCTGGTCGGGTCGTGAATCTGGTATTTGCTCCCGGCCTGCTGCAGTATATCCAATATCCGGACAGGGTCCGACTGCGCCAGCTGACCAAAAGTCATGATGCCGGCATTGTTGAGTAATTCTTCAATTTTTGGCCCGATTCCCTCGATCACTTTCAGGTTATCCCGTGAAGCACCGTCGAGTTTCGCTATGCTGATGCTGGTATTGTTCTGGTTTTTGCTTCGGCAATCGTCGAGCTCGCCCTGACGTACGATTAATTGTTCGCGCAGTCCCTGAATCCTGGTGTTGGTGATCCACCTGGCGATCAGCCAGCCAACTGCGGTAGTGGCAATCATCAGGATCAGGATCTCTGAAATTGCTACGGGTTTGCTCAATGGGGTTATATCTAATAGTACCATATTGTCTATATAATTTCATTAGTGATAATTACTCGCTTGCAAAAGTTACGGCTATGCTCTGCCTGCGTCGAGCGTATCCTGCCACTGCTTTAACTCGGCCCATTTGCCCGACGCAGCCAGTTCGGCCTGTTTTGGCCAGGTTTCCGGGTCATGTACCTGAAAACGCGAACCACCCTTTTCCAGGATCAACCGGATGCTATTCGTCGGAGTGCCGCTTAACTGCGCGTAGGTAAGGATACCTGATGCGTTCAACAACTTTTCGATCGCCGGACCAATCCCTTCTATCACTTTCAGGTCGTCGGGCGTTATTGGAGCCGGCTTTTGAACTGCCGGCAACGCCGTATTTTCATTGCACTGTACAAGATCAGCATCAAGACGGGCCAACCGCGCAGTCATATCCGAAATGACGTTATTCCCATTTCGATAGCCGATAATGTAGCCTATTACGCCCGGAACCACCAGCATCAGGATGTGCTGCCACCAGGCATCTGTTAATTCAAGCGGGTTCAATTGAAACATATCTTTATCAATTAGGTAAGTGATTAAAAAACTTATCGGGTTACTGCACGACAATGGCTACACGGCGGTTCGCTGCCCGGCCCTCTGTCGTATTATTGGTTTCCTTGGGAGTCGATTGTCCTTTGGCTGCAACCACCAGCTGATTTTCGGGTAGGCCGGCCGAAATCAGATTCTGTTTCACTTCGCCCGCCCGCTTTTTAGATAATTCAAGGTTCCCTGCGGCAGTACCGGTATTGTCAGTGTGCCCTGTCAACAAAAGTTTTTTGTCTTTGTTAGCGGCAAGATATTTGCCCGCCTCTTCGACAAACTTTTGATTGTCGTCCGTTTTGATGTAATCGGTGCTGCCTGTGTTAAAGTAAAGGTCAAGCGGCTTGAAAAGTCCCTGATATTTCTGAGCCTCCGCCAGGGCGTTTTCAGTGGTAGGTGCCGGCGCGCTGAACGCAAATGCGATCCCTCCGGATAATGAATCCTGACTGAAACGGATATCTTCCTGCAATTCGCTTTTGGTTTCGAAAGCAGCGGCTGGAAGGCCCAGATCCACATAATACTGTTTGACCCCCTCCGCGCGCGCAATGCCCAGGTCCGGCCATTTCGAATCGTTGACCTCCGAAGAATGGTAGTAGCCTGTGATGCTGAGCTTTTTCTCAGGATGCGCTTTCAGGTAAGCTGCGAGGGAGTCCAGCTCCCTTTTGACTGCCGTCAGGTTGGCCTGAGCGCCGGACTTAGCAAAACCAAAATTACCCGCGGAAATGAGCGACAAATCAGGCCCATCTGTAATCTGTAAGGAGGTAACTTCCACCGCCCCAACCGAGGGCGTATCAGCAGAAATCATCGGAGCGTCGCACAACTGCTTGATCTTGCATACGTGCCACCAGGCGGCCCCGGCCATCCACACGGCCAGGATAATCCACCACAACGTAGAGTTTTTTGACATACAAAATATGGTTTTAGTTGACCAGATGGTAGGCGGCCAAAAATCCTGGCCGGCACCGAAAGCGTCGAGAAGTTACATAGTCTTGAGAAATAATACTATTACTCGTAAATTATTTTGAATCAGACGTTTTCCGTACAGCAAGTGGAAATATTAAAGGAATGGGTCGACGAGCGCCTGGCGGAGGTGTCTCATGAGACGAGGACGTGCACGATCTGCATCCATCAGGTACTATGAAACAATATCAAATGCATTTGCAACGATAGCAATTACCGGTTTTGACCGGATCCATTAGCTTTGCCAGCAATAT
>DATMSL010000768.1:0-5741 GCA_035565435.1 Dyadobacter sp.
AAGCGGTTTGAAGCATTTTGAACATATTTACGCTTCTGGCATAGTGTTGGTAATTATCGAATCAGAAATCAATAATCAAAAACTAAATACTTGTCAATCATGCTTAGATGGACCGTAATATTTCTGATCATCGCTATCGTAGCCGGGATCCTCGGATTCGGTGGTATAGCAGCAGGCGCAGCCGGAATTGCTAAAATTCTTTTCTTCGTATTCCTCGTTCTCTTCGTGCTAAGCTTATTAAGCCGTGGTGTCGGGCGATCCTGACGACTTCGGGAAATACAACAAATGAAAAAAGCGGACTCGATGTCCGCTTTTTTCGTATTCCTTATTCCCATTCGATGGTAGCCGGTGGCTTCGAAGAAATGTCGTAAACGACCCTGTTCACCCCTTTTACCTTATTGATAATGTCATTAGAAACTTCTGCGAGGAAATCGTATGGCAAATGCGCCCAGTCGGCAGTCATACCGTCGACAGAGGTTACTGCGCGCAATGCAACCACGCGCTCGTACGTGCGCTCGTCGCCCATTACGCCTACGCTCTGCACGGGAAGAAGCATTGCGCCCGCCTGCCAAACGTCTTTATAAAGGTCCCATTTGCGGAGACCGCCGATAAAGATCGCGTCCACTTCTTGCAGAATAGCAACTTTCTCAGCTGTGATTTCACCCAAAATACGGATCGCCAAACCTGGCCCCGGGAACGGGTGGCGGCTGAGTATCTTCTCATCGATACCCAGTGTACGTCCAACCGCCCTTACCTCGTCTTTGAACAAAGTATTCAGCGGCTCCACTACTTTCAATTTCATAAAATCGGGCAAACCACCCACGTTGTGGTGTGATTTGATGGTGGCCGAAGGCCCTTTTACCGAAACGGATTCGATCACGTCAGGATAAATAGTACCCTGTCCGAGCCATTTCACGTCTTCGATCAAATGTGCTTCCTGATCGAAAATGTCGATGAACGACTTTCCGATCGCCTTGCGTTTCGCTTCCGGATCGCTCAATCCGTCAAGCTGTTGGTAAAAGTGTGATTTGGAATCCACACCTTTGATATTAAGGCCCATATCCTGGTAAGAGTGCAGCACTTGCTCGAACTCATCCTTACGCAAAAGACCATTATCTACGAAAATACAATAGAGATTTTTGCCGATCGCGTGGTGTACCAGCGTGGCAGCCACCGTAGAATCCACACCACCCGACAATGCCATTACGACTTTGTCGTTGCCCAGCTTCTGACGAAGCTGATCGATCGTATGCTCTACGAATGAATCAGAAGTCCAGTCCTGTTTGCAGCCGCAGATATTCACTACGAAGTTATGCAGCAACTTTTTGCCTTCGGTAGTGTGCGTAACCTCCGGGTGGAACTGGATACCATATGTGAGTTCATCCTCTACTTTAAATGCAGCCACTTTCACCGATTCCGTAGAAGCGATCACGTGGAAGTTCTGCGGCGCGCGAACGATCGTGTCACCGTGCGACATCCACACCTGCGACGATTCCGACAAACCGGCCAGCAATGAAGAATCGGTATCATCGATTTCCAGCTTAGCACGGCCATATTCGCGGTGCTGCGAAGGTTTCACTTCGCCGCCCAGCTCCTGCGCAAGCAGCTGAGCACCATAGCATACACCCAGCAGGGGCAACGTTTTGCGGAATTTGTTGAGATCAACCCGGGGAGAATCCTCGTCCCGTACCGAACAGGGGCTACCTGAGAGAATGACACCTTTGACGTTGGGAGTGAGTTCGGGGAAGTTGTTGTATGGGTGGATTTCACAATAAACATTCAGTTCGCGAACTCTGCGTGCAATCAACTGGGTGTACTGTGAGCCAAAATCTAAAATCAGAATTTGTTCAGTCATATATATGCTATCTAAAACGCAAAGGTAGGGAGATTGGGTGAAAAGCAAAAAACGAAGTTGAAACTTCGCCTCTTTGGTCGTTCAAATAGCTATTTAACCGTTTAAACTTTTTTCCAGCCAATATGCAACTTCCTTTTATCCCTTTGTATCTATAAGCCGAAAGATAGACACACACCACTTATGTAACATACACGCCTTTTATGTAATCAAAGGTTCTATGCTATACCAAGTACCTATCTTTGCAGTGTACCTAATGGAACAACACACCCCGGGTACGCTGACCTTTTAACTATTAGCCATGAAAATCTTAATGAACCTAACTGCAGCGCTGCTGCTGGGCAGTGGATTTGTGCACGCACAAGCTCCCCAGCCTCTTACCGGAAAAGGAAAAATCACCGGCGCGGTGCTTGATGAAAAGTCACAACCGTTCCCGTTTGTGAACATTTTGCTGTTGCAGGCCAAAGACTCGGTGCTTGTAAAAGGACTTGCGGCCGACGAGCAGGGCAAATACGCATTCGATCAGGTAGCAGCCGGCAAATACCTTACGCTGATCTCGATGGTAGGTTACCAGAAAGCATACAGCGAACCATTTAATGTAAAAGACGCTCCCGTAAACCTTCCCACTGTCAGTCTGAAATCGGATATCAAATCACTGAGTGAAGTGACAGTAGTAGCGAAAAAGCCATTTATTGAGCAAGAAATCGACCGGACAGTAGTGAATGTGGAAAACAGCATTGTTTCCGCTGGCGCAACGGCTTTGGAAGTACTCGAACGCGCCCCTGGTGTGACGGTCGATCAGCAGAATGAGCAACTGAAACTGCGGGGTAAGGAAGGGGTGATTGTGCAGATTGATGGAAAACAGACCTTTTTATCTCAACAGGAACTCATTACCCTCTTGCGCAACACACCCAGCGACAATATCGAGAAAATCGAATTGATCACGAATCCATCGGCCAAATACGACGCGGCCGGTAATTCAGGGATCATTAATATTAAAATGAAGCGCAACAAGAACTACGGCACCAACGGGAACATTAACCTCGGCGGGGCGTGGGCGAAATACGGTCGCGCGAATGCCACGGCAACGCTCAACCACCGGGCCGGAAAAATCAGCACGTTTATCAGCGGCGGCGCTTTTTATAACAAAGGATTTAACAACAACGACATTTACCGTACCATTCCCTACGACGGCAAAGTAACGATTTTCGACCAGCACACCGAGCGCATCAACCGATCGGAGTATTATAATGTACGTGCCGGGCTCGACTACTTTGCAACGGACAAAACCACGATAGGCGTACTGGTTTCCGGCTTCTATAACGATTGGAGCAACCCATTCGGGCAAACCAACACCCGGATCCTGAACGAAGACCTGAGTCTGCAACGGACTTTCCGGACAGACGTTTTCAATGGCGGTAAAATGAATAATATCAGTTCCAACCTGAACCTGAAACACCAGTTCAACGACAAAGGAAAAGAACTGACTTTTGACCTCGATTACGTGCATTACGGCGGCAAAAAGAAAAGCGACCTGGATACCCGCTATTTCAAAGCCGACGGCACGCCGGACGAAGCTGCCACCGAAATGGTGCGCAACGATATGCCTTCGGACATCAACATCGCGATGGCGAAACTGGATTATACCCAGACAATCGGCAAAGGGAAGTTCGAAACCGGTCTGAAATCGAGCTATGTGACTTCGGATAATGATATGGTGTTTGAAACGTTCATCGACAGCTGGCAGTTTGACCCGAAACGCTCGAACCGTTTCAAATACACAGAAAACGTGAATGCAGCTTATGCAAACTACGCAGGTGCCATTTCGAAAAAGATCAAGTACCAGTTGGGCGTTCGTGCGGAACACACGCATTCGATCGGTAACTCGATCACGCTGAACCAGAAACGCGATAGAAATTACATCAACTTTTTCCCGAGCGTGTTCCTGTCGAACCAATTGGATACCAACAACGTGCTCAACCTGTCGTACAGCCGCCGGATCGACCGCCCCAATTACCAGTCGCTGAACCCGTTCGAGTTTTACCTCGACCCGTATACATTCCAACGCGGTAACCCGAACCTGAGGCCACAATACACGCATTCGTTCCAGTTGGTGCACGTTTATAAAAATGCATTGAACACGACGCTGGCTTACAGCCGCATCAAGGATATGATCGCAGACGAGCTGCCGCAGCAGATCGCGTCGGAGAACAAAACTTTCGTAACGTCGGATAACCTTGATAATCAGGATAACATCAGCCTGACTGTCTCGTTCCCGATACCGGTTACGAAATGGTGGCAAGTGCAGGCGAACTTTACGGGTGTGTACAACCATTACAAGTCATATTACCTGGAACAGCAGCTGGAAATCAAGCAGACGTCGTGGAATATGTACGCCAGCAACCAATTTACAATCGGCAAAGGATGGTCCGCTGAGCTCTCGGGATGGTATAACAGCCGGCAGTTTTACGGATTATACAGGGCTCACCCAATGGGGATGATCAATGCAGGTTTGCAAAAAAATATCCTGAACAAAAAAGGAACGATCCGTTTCAATGTGAACGATATCTTCTGGACCAACCGCTTCAACGGTACCGCGGTTTACAAGGATATCAATTTCAAAGTGCGTTCCGAATGGCCTAGCCGCCAGTTCAGACTGACCTTCACTTATAACTTCGGTAACCAGAACGTGAAGGGTGCCCGCCAGCGCAACACCGGGTCGGATGATTTGCAGAAACGCGCAGGTGGCAATTAAAAGTGGAATTCCGGCCGAACGAGGCCAGTGTTCATAAATTAGTTAGGTTTGTTATGCAGAAAATCCATCCCGCGATGTGCGGGATGGATTTCTTTTTTGATATAAACCTAATAAGTGAAATGCTTATGCTTGCAGCGCCGCAACACCCGGAAGCACTTTGCCTTCCATGTATTCGAGCAATGCACCGCCGCCGGTTGAAACGTAGCTCACGCGATCGCCGTAGCCTGCATTGTTAATCGCAGAAGCAGAGTCGCCGCCGCCGATCAGTGAGAATGCGTCGTTGTCTTCGGTTACCGATACTACCGCCTCAGCGATTGCGTTGGTACCTTTCGCGAAGTTCGGGAACTCGAATACACCCATCGGGCCGTTCCAGAGCACGGTTTTTGATTTTTTGATAATATCAGAGAAAATTTCGGCGGTTTTCGGACCGATGTCCAAACCTTCCCATTCGTCGGGAATATTACCTGCTTCTACAACTTTACGCTCCGCATCGTTCGAGAATTTATCGGCGATTACTGTATCCACCGGCAATACCAGGTTAATACCTTTCGCTTTCGCTTTTTCGATCAGTTCAAGCGTAAGATCCTGCTTGTCGGCTTCGAGCAGCGACTTACCGATGCTTCCGCCTTGTGCTTTGGAGAATGTGTATGACATACCGCCGCCGATAATGAGGTTATCTACTTTATCCAGCAGACGTTCGATGATCAGGATTTTGTCGGAAATTTTCGCACCACCCATGATCGCCGTGAAAGGTCTTTCTGAATGTTCGAGCAGACGCTCTGCATTATCCAGCTCGGCTTGCATTACATAACCGCAAACTTTATCCGTAAAGAACTTACCGATTACAGCTGTGGAAGCGTGCGCGCGGTGTGCGGTGCCGAATGCATCCATTACCCACACATCGCCGAGTTTCGAAAGCTTTTCAGCGAACTCTTCATTACCTTTCTCTTCTTCTTTATAAAAACGCAGGTTTTCGAGCAACAGAACTTCTCCCGGTTGCAACGCAGCGGCCAGCTCAGTAGCGCTTGCGCCAATGCAATCGTCGGCAAACTTCACGGTTTTGCCCAGGATGAGCGAAAGCGGGTTTACCAGGTGTTTCAGGGAATACTTTTCGGTCGGACCGTCCTTGGGGCG
>DATMSL010000769.1:0-3270 GCA_035565435.1 Dyadobacter sp.
GTTCATAATCTAGTATAAGCGGATGTAAATATACTGTTTTCCCCGCCACTTTCTTACAATCCCCCGATTTTTTCGTGCTGTACCGGCATAATGACCGTAAATGCAGTTCCGATGCCTTCCTGTGAGGAAGCGGTGATCTCCCCATTATGGTTCTGCATGATCTTGCGACACATGGCAAGGCCGATTCCCGTGCCCGAGAACTGGTCATTTCCATGCAGGCGCTGGAAGATATTGAAGATTTGTTCGGCATGCTGCTGGGAGAATCCGATCCCATTGTCGCGCACTTCTATTTTTACATATTCAAGTTCGAGATCCAAGGCATGCAGCCTCTTTTCGGATTCCGGCATCGCTGATGCCGTAATGCCGATGCGAGGAGCCGCGTCAGGCTTGGTATATTTCAGGGCATTGGAGAGCAGGTTGCCGAAAAGCTGCGACATCTGAAGCGGTATGGCCTGCACAACGGGAAGCTGCCCGATCTGGATCACAGCATTTTTCTGCTCGATGATCAGGTCGAAATCAGCCAGTATATCTGTCAGTACATTGTTAAGATCTACCGGTTCGAACTCTTGCGCAATATTGGAGAGTTTCGAGAACTGGAGCACATCCTTGATGAGGTTTTCCATCCTTCTGGAGGATGACATGATCTTGTCGATGTAGAAATGTACCTTTTGGGGATTCTTCTCCAGGTTGCTTCTCATCATATCGGTAAAGACGCTGATCTTGCGGATCGGTTCCTGCAGGTCATGGGAGGCGATGTAGGCAAACTGTGAGAGCTCCTTGTTGTTGGCTTCCAGTTCGGCATTGGCGGACTGCAGTTCTGCTGTCTTCTCCTTTACCTTGAAAGCCAGTTCCTGCTGGAGTTCCCTCTGCTTGGTCACATCCTGGGCGGTACCGCTCAGGGAAGCCACCTGTCCTTCGTTGCCGAACTGCACCTGCGCATTGGCGTGGATGATGCGGTGCTGTCCCGTTGTTTGGTTTACGATCTCGAATTCGTAATCATAAAAATGCTCCGCTGAGCCGCTGAGCGCCTCCTGAAGCGCCTCGGCCACCTTATGCCTGTAGGGCTCGCTGATACGCTCTAGAAACTCCCCTCGGTCCGCTGTATTGCTTTCCAGTCCGAGCCATTCTTTAAAACGGTCTGAACAGGTTATGGTCTTGTCTTGGGCGTCAAGGGTCCAGGTAGAGAGTTCTGCCAGTTCGATGGCGCCACTCAGCGCCATTCGGACCTCTTCGAGTTTTTTGGAGGCGATCACCTGCTCGGTGACATCTGTGGCAATATCCATGATGCCGTATACCTCGCCGTTGGCGTTCCTTACAGGGGCATAGGTGAATTCAAAATAATAGGTGCTGATTTTCCCGTTGAGCTTCAGGTCCGCCGGCATGGCGTGGCCGTAATAGGTTTCCCCGGTGCGGTACACTTCGCGTAGGATATCCATAAAAGGCTGCCCGATAAGTTCGGGCACTGCCTGCAGAAAAGGCTGTCCAATCACAGACCGGTCCTTGCCCCAGTATCCTATCATAATATCGTTGGCGATCTCAATTTCCATATCATAGCCGGTGAACAGGCAGATCCCAAACGGGGACTGTTCGATCATGGCAGTGACCTTGTACTGGCTTTCAATTACCGCCTGCCTTGTGGAGATGATTTCATCAATATCCATGCAGAAGCCGGCGTAGCCGCCATACTGCCCGTCGGTATCATAGAAAGGGTCTCCTGCGGCACGGCACCAGATGAGCTCGCCCGTATTTTTTCTTGCCCTGAAAAGAACGTCAAAGTGCGTTTTTTCGGCAAGGGCCTTTATATATGTTTCTTTTGTCCTGCCGTAGTCCTCTTCTGCGATGACCCAGGTCCATCTGCCTGCCAGCAGCTCTTCATAGGGAAGTCCCGTAAAGTCGATGAGGGTCTTATTGAAATAGGTGATCATCCCTTCGGCATTGGAGAGCCATAATCCGGTAGGAGAACTGTCGGTCACGTTCTTGAAATGGCGGTCTGCCTCGCGTTTTGTTTTCTCAAGCCTTGATTCCGCCTGCTGGAGTGCCAGACGGCTGTTTTCCCTTTCGGTGATATCGGCAACGGTTCCAGAAAAAGCCGCGGTCTTCCCATCGGAATTGATGATGCGGGCTGCCGATACGGCAATGCGGTGCACGCTTCCGTCATCCCAGATGACCCTAGGGGTGTAGTAAAAGGTACCGTTTTCCATCCCGCTCTCAATGGCGCTGCCCCTCAGGTGCAGGTCGTCAGGATGCACGTACTTGAGGAATTCCTTCCTGCTGAGCCCCGGTTTGAAGCTGCCGCAGAGGATCATGCTGAACTCTGGTGAATATTCAAGGGTATTGGCGCCGTAGTCCACGCTGAACAGCCCCAGCCCCATACTCTGAATGGTAAGGTCGGTAAGCTGTCTGGATTTATGGAGTTCATCGGCGGCTTTCCTGTGCTGGGTTACGTCCTGCACGGTGCCGTTGAAGCGGTATGCCTGCTTATTGCCGTCAAACCATGCTTTTCCAAGGGCACGCACTATACGGGGCTGTCTGGTTTTTGGATGTATGATGGTATATTCGATATCATATCTGCCGCCTGATTCGTACTGAAGGGCGGTATTGATTGAATCAGCGACGCGCTGGCGGTCCTTCTCTGCTATAGCCTCAAATGCCGCGGTCAGTTTTATCTCTTCATTGTTTTTGAGCCCAAACCATTCCTTAAGCCTTGCATTGGCGGAGAAACGGCGTGTTTTTGGGTCAAGGTCATAGGTCCCGAATTCAGCCGCATTGATGGCAAATTCGAGTTCATCCCTGTTTTGTTTTAGCTGGATGCTGCTGTTTACCTTTTCGGTGGTTTCATTGCAGATTACCAGCACGCCCTTTATCTTGCGGTCGTCATCTCTGACGGGGCTGTAGCTGAAAGTCCAGTAGGCTTCTTCCATTTTACCGTTGCGCAGGATGGGCATGAGCAGGTCATCATACCATACGCTTTCCCCGGCGGTCAATACTTTTGTGATCAGCGGATGGATAAAATCCCACATTTCAGTCCAGCATTCGATGCCTTTCTGTCCCATGGCTCTGGGATGTCTGCCTTCCTTGCCGAAAATAGGGCGGTAGGAGTCGTTGTAGAACTGGATCAGGCCGTCTCCCCACCAGAGGAACATCGGGAATTTTGATGACAGTATGGTGGCGATGGTATTTTTCAAATTTTCAGGCCAGCTGTCTGGCGTGCCCAAAGAATGGCTTTTCCAGTCAATATTTCTAATAAGCTCGGCGGATTCTCCTCCGTTT
>DATMSL010000770.1:0-14458 GCA_035565435.1 Dyadobacter sp.
CCGGGTGTTGCCGCACCGGGTGCGGCAACACCCGGAGTATCGACGCCCGGCATGGCAACACCCGGAGCACCAACGCCAGGTATTGCTATGCCGGGAGGCACATTGAATTATCGCTACCCTGAGCGGATGGATCTGGAAACGTATGACAAGATCCAGGAAGACCGTGCATTCAAAAGCCTCCTGCGCGAGTACGCAGGCAGGCAGGACGGCAACAGCGCCATGGGCGCGCGCGGGCTGTTACCCAAGCTGGACCTGCCGCCGGGATTAACCAAGCTCCTAGGGGATGATTTCGTGAATTTCAAACCCACCGGTTTCGTATCGCTGGACCTCGGGCTGATGCACCAGTTCCTCGATAACCCAGCTATCCCGATCCGCCAACGGAAGAATACCCAGTTCATTTTCAATGAGCAAATCAATATCAACTTTGACGCTAAGCTTGGCGATCAGCTCGGGTTTCAGACCAACTTCGATACTAAGGCTAACTTCAACTTCGAGAATGCGATCAAGTTGAATTATAAAAACCCGGAAGAGAGTTTTATCCGGAAAATCGAGGCGGGTAATATCAACTGGGCTATTAACAGTCAGCTGATTCCGGGCGTCCAGAATTTGTTTGGTTTGAAAACCGAGTTTCAGTTCGGACGTTTGAATGCCACTTTTGTTGCTTCACAACAGAAATCCAGTAAAGAACGGATCACGCTCCGCGGCGGTGCACAAAGCCGTGATTTTGAATTGCGGGCCGATACTTACGACGAAAACCGTAACTTCTTCCTTTCCCAGTATTTCCGGAATATTTACGAAAGCTCGCTGCAAAACACACCGACAATCACTTCCGGTGTAACCGTGACGCGTCTCGAAGTATATGTTACCAACCGGACAACCACGACCGAGTCGCTGCGAAACATTGTCGGTTTTGCCGATTTGGGTGAGCCTGCTCCTTACCGTGCGGGCAACCCTAACTTACAGCCGGTACGGTCCACGTCGCCTGCGAGTAACGACGCCAACGGTCTTTACAAGAAACTATCGGATAACACGGCTTTTCGCCAGGTCGACAATACCAATACCGCCATTACGGGTCTCGGTCTTGAAAAAACTATTGATTATGAATTGCTGCGCGGGGCGAAACGGCTGATCCTCGATCGTGATTATACGTTCCATCCGCAGCTAGGCTACATCTCCCTGACCAACGCGCTCCGCAACGACGAAGTCCTTGCGGTTTCTTATGAATACACCTTGAATGGCCGTGCTTTTAAGGTAGGAGAGCTTACCGAGGATTATCAGGCCAGACAGGATAATGAAGTAATCGCGCTGAAATTGCTGAAATCGTCGACCATTCGGAACAACACCAAGTTGCCGATGTGGGATCTGATGATGAAAAACATCTATTCGCTCGGTACGAGCCAGATCGACAAGCAAGGGTTCCAGTTAAGAGTTATTTATAAGGATGACCAGACCGGTATCGATAACCCGAACTTGCAGGAAAGTAGCATTGCCAATATCCCGTTGATCCGCCTCTCAGGCCTGGATCGCCTGAACCCGGTCAATGACCTGCAACCCGATGGTAACTTCGACTTTGTGGATGGTATTACAATGGACAGCAAGACAGGGCGCATCATTTTCCCCGTGCTGGAACCATTTGGTAGCAACCTGTCCAAAAAGTTTGGTCCGGGTGAGGATGTCTACCGCAATAAATATGTGTTCAACGAATTGTACCGCACGACGATGATCGATGCGCAGCAGGTTTCGGAGCGTAACAAGTTTTTCATCAAAGGTGCATACCAGTCGAGTGGGGGAGCTGAGGTGCAGCTGCCATTCGGTGTGCTGGAAACCTCCGTAACCGTAACCTCGGGCGGCGTGCCGCTTTCTCCGGGTTCGGATTACATTGTGGAAGCACAGATCGGGCGTGTGCGGATTTTGAATTCCAGCGTGCTGGCTTCGGGACGCGAGATCGTGATCGAGTACGAGCGCCCGGATATGTTCCAGAACCAGATCAGGACTTTAGTAGGAACACGCCTTGATTATGTGGTAAACCGTAATTTGAGCGTCGGTCTGACGGCCATGAAGTACAAGGAACGCACTGCCGGTTTCCTCTCAAGGGTTTCCATCGGTAATGAACCTGTGAATAACACCATGCTCGGGTTTGATGTAAATTTCCGTAAGGATGCACCGTTCCTGACCAAATGGCTGGACGCATTGCCGCTGATCCAAACCAAGGAAATGTCGTCGATCCAGTTCAAGGGGGAGTTTGCCAAATTGCTTCCCGGCGTTTCCAAGGATGTTAACAACCGCTCGCTGGTGGACGACTTCGAGGCCGCACGTACGGTGTATGATCTGTCACGTCAGCCTCAGAAATGGCGCCTGGCGGCGGTACCGACCAAGTTCAGGGATGGATTTACGGGTAAAGACCTGAATTATGGCTATAAACGCGCCAAGATTTCGGCCTATACTGTCGATAACATTTTCGGCGGGGCGCAAGGGCTTGGCGGAGGATACCAGCCGCCTACCAACTTCGATGACGATGATCGCAAGAACTATTACGAACGGCTTTATTTGCCCAACCAGATTTTCCCGAACCGCCCTATTGCGGGGCTGGTGACATATCCGCAGCAAGTACTGGATATTGCCTATTATCCAAGCGAGCGCGGAATGTACAACTATAATACCGACCTCAATTCCGACGGCCGCATGAAAAACCCGAGGAATAACTTCGGAGCATTGAGCCGTGCGATTACGTCGGATAACGATTTTGACAATGCCAACATCGAAAGCATCGAGTTCTGGATGCTCGATCCGTTTATCAATGATGAAAATGGAAAGATTAGAGACGGTTTTCCCAATGAAAGCGCCAATACGACGGGAGGTAAACTAGTATTTAACCTGGGAGATATTTCAGAAGATGTAATTCCTGATGAGCGATATAACTTTGAAAATGGACTGCCGCTTGTGCCTAAGCAAGTGGGAGTCAATGTCGATTCGACTGCATGGGGTTATGCCACGAAATCGCAATACCTGATCAATGCGTTCAGCAATGAGGACGGCGCACGCCAGAAACAGGACGTCGGTCTGGATGGTTTGACCAACGAGGAAGAACGTACTTTCTTCAAAACCTTCATCGATCGTCTGCCCGCGAACCTCACCGCCGAAGCACGTGCGAAAATCCTGGCCGACCCCTCGGGCGACGATTTCCAGTTCTTCCTGGGCGCCGACCTCGATGCCGAAGACAAGAAAGTGCTGGAACGCTATAAAAATTACATCGGGATGGAGAACAACTCTCCCGAAAGCCAGGGGAGGTCTGTGGATGTGACGCCGGCGTCGACCAATATTCCCGACGGCGAGGATATGAACGTCGATAACACCATCAACGACAATGAATCCTATTACGAATATGAGATAGACCTGAAACCAGGTCAGCTTGCTGTGGGCAACGGTTACATTGTTGATAAAACGGTGAATACCGACGATGGCCAGAGCTGGTACCTTTTCCGCGTTCCTATTAAAGAGTTTTCGGGAATGGTGGGTAGCATGAACGGTTTCAAGTCGATCCGCTTCATGCGCATGTACCTGACTGACTTCCAACAGCCAGTGGTGCTTCGTTTTGCACAATTGCAAATGGTGGGACAGCAGTATCGGAAATACACCTACAATCTCGATGCACCGGGCTTGCAGGAGGTTCCTGAGCCTTATGACGCGAAATTTACAGTCGGAACAGTAAGTATCGAGGAAAATAGCCAGGCAAATGGCGCTACAAACAAATATGTATATAAGATACCGCCTACCTGGAAACGGGATCAGGACAATACGCAGCGTCCGCCGTTGCAGCTGAATGAGCAGTCGATGAGCCTTTGCGTAACCAACCTTCGGGATGGTGATTCACGCGCGGTTTTCAAAAATGTGAATCTCGACTTGCTTTTCCGCAAGCGCCTGCGCATGTATGTACACATGCAGAATGACCAGGATGAAGACAATATGGTCGGTACGTTCATGCGTATCGGCACCGACCTTACACAGAATTATTACGAGATCGACCTCTCTGCTTTGAAGGCAACCAGACCGAACGAAACTCAAGACTATCAGGTTTGGCCGGAAAGTAACGAAATCAACATAGCATTGGCGGATCTGATCGATGCTAAAGCGCAGCGTAACCGGCAAATCGACAAGAACCTGAGTGTGCCCTTCACCGTTCTGAGCTCCGACAGAAGATACAAACTCACCGTAGTCGGTAACCCGGATTTGAGTGCCGTGAAAGTGATGATGATCGGTGTCCGCAACCCGAAATCGGTGGATGAGCGTGCGAAGACGTTTTGTATCTGGGTGGATGAAATGCACGTCGAAGGTTTCGACGACACCGGCGGTATGGCGGCGATCGCTCAATTGAATGCGAAACTGGCCGACTTTGCGACATTGACCGCCTCCGGCCGGATTGAGACCTTCGGTTTCGGTACCGTGCAGCAGCGCATCGGTGAGCGAACAAGAAACTTTACTTCGGAATATGGGTTCTCTTCCAATATTGCATTGGACAAACTGCTGCCCGCCAACTGGGGCTTCCAGATCCCGCTGTTTGTGAGCTATGACCGACGAAATGTGAAACCGCATTTCGACCCGCTCGACCCGGATACGCCATTGAGTACCTCGCTGGATAACCTCCGAACGGACGAGGAACGGGACGGATACAGGCGCATGGTAGAGGAAAATGCCGTCAAGCGGGGGTTCAACTTCTCGAACGTCCGAAAGATCAAGACCAAGCCAGGCGCGAAAAACCATTTCTTCGATTTTGAGAACTTCGCGTTCAGCTATGCATTCAGTGACGACAAGCGTAGGAATATCCTGACGCAAGAGTACAATCAGCGTGCGTACCGGGCGGGCATCTCGTATATGTATGCGAGCCAGCCGAAGGCCATAGAGCCATTCAAGAAGTGGAAGGCAACTGGCCGTTGGGCGGAGTTCATCAAGGAATTCAATGTGACGCTCCTGCCGAACATGGTTTCATTGCGTACCGATGTGGACCGCCGCTTCCTGAAAACCCAGTTGCGAAATGCCGACCTGACGACCGACGGTATCCAGCCATTGTATGAAAAGTATTTCTGGTTTAACCGCTATTACGATTTCGGCTGGAACCTGACGCGCAATATGACGTTGACCTATGCCGCCACTGCCAACTCCATCATCGACGAACCGGAGGGAGATATCAACACAGGCGCCAAGAAGGATTCACTTTGGAGCAATTTCAAAAAGCTGGGCCGTATCAAGAATTTCGACCAGAAAATTGACTTGACATACCGCTTGCCGCTCGACAAAATTCCGGTGTTGGACTGGATGTCGGCAGACTACAAGCATTCCATTGGCTATAACTATCAGGCCAACGCATTGAACCTGAAAGACACGACGGGGCTGCCGTTCGGGGATATTATCCGTAACAGCCGCGAGCGGGGTGTTACCGGCAAGGTGGATTTTGTATTGCTTTATAATAAACTCCGCTACCTCAAATTCGCGAATACCCCTTCTGTTGCAAGAAAGAACTTTGCACGTAGCCCGGGTGATATCGAGGACATCGATATGCGCACGACCGACATCGTGAAGAGCCTCACGAGGGCTTTGATGACCGTTCGCGGTATCAACGTCAGCTACTCGGTATTGGAAACGACAGCGTTGCCGGGTTATCTGAGGGCACCAAAGTACTTCGGACTCGATAATGCCAATGCACCGGGACTCGGCTTCGTATTGGGCCAGCAGGACAGGAACTTCCAGATGAAAGCGGCAGAGAAGGGCTGGATCACGAAAAGCAAGCAGCAGAATATGCCGTTCCAGCAAACCATCGCCAAGAACTTCTCAGCCAATACCACATTAGAGCCCTTCAAGGATTTCAGGCTGATCATCGAAGCGCGTTTGACGCGGCAGGATGCTTACCAGGAATTCTACCGGCCCGATTCGTCCGGGAATTTCGCGTCGCAAAGCCCGCTGAGGAATGGCCAGTTCAGTATGTCGTTCATGTCGTTCCGGACTGCATTTGCCAAAATGCGGAGAGACAACTCTTCACCGGTATTCGATAAATTCCGTGCATATCGTGCTATTCTGAGAGACAGGCTGAATGCGGAGAACAAGAGCGGTGGCGAATACAACGAAACTTCGCAGGACGTATTGATTTCAGCATTCTTTGCGGCATATACCGGTAAGGACCCGAAAACGGTGCGCACCAACCCATTCCTGAAATTCCCGATGCCGAACTGGGATTTGAGCTATTCCGGCCTTTCGTCGATCCCGGCGTTCAAGCGGTTATTCAGCTCGTTTACATTGCGGCATAAATATATGTCCAATTACAGCGTTGGTAACTTCACCTCGTCGCTCGACTATGAGGCGCTTTATGTAAACCTCGCTGTAACGGGTTATCCATTGTCGTCGCGATTGAATGACCTCGGCCAATATGTTCCGGTGTTTGCGATGAGTACCATTACGCTTTCGGAGAAATTCCAGCCGCTCGTGGGCGTGGAGATGCGTACGCAGAGCCGCGTGACCGCGCGTGTAGAGTACAACCGCGACCGTACGATTGCCTTGAACCTCTCGAACTCGCAGGTAGCGGAACTCTTCAACCAGGACATTACAGTTAACATTGGCTTTACCAAAAACAATGTGCCGCTGCCATTCAAGATCAATGGTGTGAAGAAGAAGCTGAAAAACGATATGACGATGCAGCTTGCCATGACGTTCCGGGATACCCGCTCGATCCAGCGGAAGTTCGACGGCGAGAATATCCCGATCGCCGGAAACATCAACTTCCAGCTGCGTCCGACAGTGAATTACATGGTCAACAACCGTTTGAGCGTACAATTCTATTTCGACCGCACGTTCAACGACCCGCTGGTTTCCAACTCATTCTACCGCGCAAGTACAGCCGGTGGCGTGCAGCTGAAGTTCAATTTGGCTGAATAACATTTTGATTTGGAAAATACAGCTTACATCGTGAAATTTGCGCTCCAAAGATGTTCACTACTTACCTGATTTTATCATGAATTTTCCATCAGAACTCAAATACACAGAAGATCACGAATGGATTCGTATTGAAGGAGATACGGCAATTATCGGAATCACCGACCATGCTCAGAATGAATTGGGTGACATTGTGTATGTGGACATTAACACAGTTGGTGAAGCATTGGGCAAGGGGGACGTTTTCGGTTCGGTAGAAGCTGTGAAAACAGTATCCGACCTTTTTATCCCGGTTGCAGGCACAGTGCTTGAAGTAAACCCCGACCTCGACGGCGAGCCCGAACTTGTGAACACTGATCCTTACGGTAGCGGATGGATGGTAAAAATCAGTCTGGCCAACCCCGGTGAAGAAGACGGGCTGCTTTCCGCAGAGCAGTACAAGGAATTTATAGGTGCCTGATATTAGGTTGAAGCTCCATCCGGAGCTTTTTTTTTGAAACCGGCTCGATGCAGCATTCCGGTGTTTAGTTTGAAATAAATATGAAATTGTTAGTTAGCTCGGTTCGGGTAATTGATAAAAAATCACCCTTCAATGGTCAGGTGAAAGACATCCTGATCGAGGGAGGGAAGGTTAAACAAATAGGTGATCACCTCGACGCAGGCAATGCGCAGGTAGTAGACGGCACCGGCCTTTGCGTATCCGCGGGCTGGGTCGACATGCGCGTGCAGGGGCGTGACCCGGGTTTTGAGCATAAAGAGGATTTGCATTCGGTGCGGAAAGCTGCGGCACATGGCGGGTTTACGGAAGTGGTACTGCTGCCGAATACCCAGCCGGTGGTCGATACTAAAGATACCCTCAATTACATCCGCCACAGTAGTTTCGGCGGGCTCGTAACGTTACATCCCGCGGCGGCGGTAACGAAGAAGACTGACGGCGTGGATTTCACCGAAATGATGGACTTGCACCAGGCAGGCGCCATTGCATTCACAGATGGCGAAAGCCCGGTACAGAACGCGGACCTGCTTTTGAAAACCATCCTGTACCTGCGTCCGCTGAATGCGCTGCTCATCAACCGTCCCGAGGACCGCGAGCTCACGCTGTACGGGCAAATGCACGAGGGCGTCACAAGCACGCTTGTAGGCATGAAAGGAATGCCGGCGTTGGCAGAAGAAATGATGCTCATCCGCGACCTGAAACTGCTCGAATACGCATTAGAGAAAAACACCTACGATACCACCGCGCCGGTACTGCATGTTTCGCTGCTTTCGACCGTACGCGGTGTGGAACTGGTGCGTGAAGCGAAGGCAAAAGGTCTGCCCGTTTCAGCAGATATTGCGGCGCATCAGCTGGCGTTTGAAGACAAAGACCTGATCGGCTTCGATACTAACCTGAAAGTAAACCCGCCATTCCGCTCGTCGGAGGACAATGCAGCGCTGCGGCAGGGTTTGGCGGATGGCACCATCGATGCCATCGTGTCGGACCATAACCCGCACGACGAAGAAAGCAAAAACCTCGAATTCGATCATGCCGATTTTGGTATTACCGCATTGGAAACTGCATTTGCCTTATCCGTCATGCATAGCGGTCTGGTGGTGGACGATATCGTGGAGAAACTGACCGCGCAGCCACGCCGCATTCTGCGCCTGCCCGAGGTAAGCATTGCGGAAGGCGCCGTGGCCAATCTCACATTCTTCGATCCGAATAGCGAATGGGTATTTGGCCGGAGTTATTCCAAATCCAAGAACACACCGTTCCTGGGCCAGACGCTGAGAGGGAAGATAAGAGGGGTGATCAATAATGGTAAACAGGAGTGGTTTCAATGAATTCGGTTATAGCATATTTTAATAAACCTATCTTAAAGTACTCGCTGCTGTTCGGGCTGGCGCTGGGTATACTGGTCTTTGCGTTCTTCCTAGGCCTTTATGCAATGGGTATTGTGCCGTTAGGCAACAACAAGGTGCTCGATATTGGGATTCATATTATTCTTATCGCCGGCGCTTGCTGGTATTATCGCAAGAAAGTCGGAAATGGTTTTTTGCATTTGTGGGAAGCATTAACCATCGGTTACGTCGTTAATACCGTTGGTGCATTGGTTGCGGGCTGGCTGATTTATTTTTTTGTAACTTACATCGACCCTTCTGTTTTCACCGCATACATTGCCCAGATGAAAGACCTGATGCTGCAAGGCAAAGCAGAGCTCGTCAAGAATATCGGGGAGGCCGAGTTTGTGAAGATGTATAATGGCGTGGGAGAAATGGCTACCTCGGAAATCATCACGGATGAAGTAGGGAAAAAAACAGTCATGGCGATCATCCCGATCCTGGTGATTTCATTGATTTTGAGAAAACAGGATTACAGCATTATGCAAAACAACAAATCTTAAACCTTCATGGAAGAAAAAACCTCTACTGCCCGAGTTGCATTGAAGTACGGCGCCCTGTCTGCCGTGGTGATCATGATTTACTCTACGATACTTTATGTGTCGGGGCTTTCGCAGAACAAGGTCTTGTCATCGCTTTCGTTCCTGGTGATGATCGTCGCAATCGTGTGGGCAATGAAGGATTTTCGCGAGAAGAATAAGGGTTTCATGAGCTATGGCGAAGGCCTGGGTCTGGGCGCGCTCACATCGGCCGTAATGGGGCTGCTGAGCTCCGCATTTACGATGTTTTACATCCAATTTATCGACAACAACTTGCTGGCGCAGGGTATGGACCAGGTCCGCGAGGATATGGAAAAACGTGGGATGGACGATGCGCAGATCGACCAGGCGATGGAGCTGTCGCAGAAATTTATGTCCCCGGGCGTTGTCTTCGTGATGGGTGTCTTTGGTTATCTGCTAATGGGTTTTATTGTTTCGCTGATCATCTCTGCCATTTTGCGCCGCGATAAGCCGGTTTTTGAATAATGTTAGCAATCTTCCGAAAAGAGGTAGCCAGTTTTTTCAACTCATTGATCGCCTACATCGTGATGGCGGTCTTCCTGACGGCCATCGGCCTGATCGTATGGGTGTTCCCGGATTCCAATATCCTGGATTACGGTTATGCAGACCTCGGTTCGTTTTTCGGTCTGGCGCCGTATGTGCTGATCTTCCTCATCCCCGCCATTACAATGCGCTCGTTGGCCGAGGAATCGCGCAATGGCACGTTGGAATTGCTCCTTACCAAGCCCATTCGCAATATCGACCTGGTACTAGGGAAGTTCTTCGCCAACTGGGTGCTGGTTGTGCTCACATTACTGCCGACGCTCATTTATTATTATAGTGTATATCAATTGGGGAACCCCGTCGGCGACGTCGATTCCGCGGCGGTGGCCGGATCGTATCTCGGCCTGCTGCTGCTCAGCGGCGTGCTGGTAGCGATGGGTATCTGGGCTTCTTCATTGAATGACAATCAGATCGTCGCGTTCATCCTCGGCGTGTTCCTCGCATTCATCTGGTATGTCGGTTTCGGTGCCGTTTCGGGCATGTTTGGGGATGGTTTCGGCGCCAATTTGCTCTCCGGTATAGCCCTGGACGTTCAATACCAGGCGTTGGGGAAAGGACTCATCGATTCCCGCAACGTGATTTACCTTTTCAGCCTGATTACCTTCTTTATCTTTCTCACACTCTGGCGTGTAGAAAGCCTCCGCAAGTGAGGCACGCATTTTGTAGCTAAGTGTTCGTGCTGTTGATCCAATCCAGTGTGCTGTTCGTATATGCCTGAAAGCACACTACGATGGCGAACTTTGACAGACAATCCGGAATGCAGTCCATTCCTCCTAATCTGGTGATTTCCTTCCTGTGCGGCGATGGGGCAATAATTTGGTATGGCCCATCCAGGCGTGTAGGAAAATTTACTAGATTGCCAGTAACTAATTTACAATTAAATGTTAAGCGACTCTTGGCGACCAGCAAGGTAAAATACTCGGAAGAGGAATTGGTGTCAGCTCTGAAACGGAACGAGCGAAGCGCCTTCGAATTCCTGTACGACCATTACTCAGGAGCTTTGTTTAATATCATTTCAAAAACGTTGAAGGACGAGGAGAAAGCCGCAGATGTATTGCAGGAATGCTTTCTGAAGATATGGAAGAATATCTCTTCCTATGACCCAGAGAAAGGACGATTGTTTACATGGATTATGAATATCGCACGGAATGGCGCGATAGACGCGGTCAGGGCGGAGGGACGGAAGCCGGCGATGGATGATATTGAGAACACGGTGGTCCTTAATGAGAAGGATACGTACGAAGATTCACAGACAATCAGTTCGGACATGAAGGCGATCATCGACATGCTCCGGCCCGAGCGGAAAATACTCATCGACATGGCCTATTTCCAGGGCTACACGCATGAGGAAATCTCCGAAGAACTGAGCATACCGTTGGGCACCGTGAAATCGCGGATCCGGACCGCATTACAAGAGTTAAAACATTACTTTGCAGTATGAATATCCAAGCCTATATAGAGTCCGGTATATTGGAGGAATATGTATTGGGCACTGTTACTCCCCAGGAGAAGCAGGAGGTGGAGTGTATGTCGCATATTTACCCTGAAATCAAGGCGGAACTGTTGCGTACCGAAAGTGCATTGGAAGAATATGCGCTGAAACACCAGGCAACACCCCCGCCTTCTTTGAAAGAGTCGATTTTTGCGCAAATGAGTTTCGAAACGCCGGCAGAGGAGCAGCCCCAGGCCGCGGATATAACAGAAGAAAAGGCCGTTTCGTCACCGGACGCAATCGCAGCGCAGGCAACGCCAGCTACGCCCGTGCAACCGGAGGCACGCGTGATCGACAATGCATTCGACCGCGTGGAAACGCAGGTAGTAACGCCGGTCTGGGCGAAATTGGCCGTGGCGGCCGCTGTATTGCTCGCTGTGTTTGCAGGCTGGTCGGCCATGCAAATGACCGATATGAAGAACGCCAGCAACGAGGCGATAGCGAAAGTAGAGAGTATGGAAGCGGATATGGCGGGGATGAAGAGCCAGGCCGAGTATAACCAGGCATTGGCCGCGTTGTTCCGTAGTCCCTCATTCAAGCACGTGCATTTGGCGGGTATCGCTAAAAAGTCGCCGGAAAGCTCGGTATCCGTATTCTGGAACAGGCAAACGAATGAAGTGATGATCGATGTCCAGAGTCTGCCGGCCGCGCCTCAGGGCAAGCAATACCAGCTTTGGAGCATTGTGAACGGCAAGCCCGTCGATATCGGCATGCTCGACAATGCATTTACCGGCAAAGTCCTTAAAATGAAGAATACCAAACCCGGTTCGGCCGCATTTGCCATTACCCTGGAAAAAGAAGGCGGCAACCCAACCCCGACGATGGAGGAAATGTACGTGATGGGGAACGTGGTTTAATGAATTGATTTTGAATTTGATACACGCTCATTGTGGGGCTCCTGCCTTACAATGAGCGTTCTTTTTATTACTTACCTAAATACCTTAAACCTTATGAAACGCCGTAATTTTCTGGGAAGTGTCACATTAGGCAGCAGCTTGCTCGCAGGAACTTCCGAAAATCGCGAAGCCGGAAATGCAGCTTCCGGCAAAGAAACCAATGCCAAAACCACATTGAATGCCGACCTCGTGATCGCGGGCGGGGGCCTGGGCGGATGCGCGGCCGCATTGGCAGCATTGCGCAATGGCCTCTCGGTAATCCTCACCGAAGAAACCGACTGGATTGGCGGCCAGCTCTCGCAGCAAGGCGTCCCGCCCGACGAGCACCCGTGGATCGAAACGCACGGCGCTACGAAAGCCTACCGGCAATTCCGCACCGCCGTACGCGAGTATTACCAGAAAAACTACCCGCTCACGGCCGACGCCAAAAGCCGCAAAAACCTCAACCCGGGCGACGGCTCCGTATCCAAGCTCTGCCATGAACCGCGTGTAGCAGTAGCCGTGCTTACCGACATGCTGAATCCGTACCTCAGTACCGGCAAGCTCACATTGCTTTTGGAGCACAAAATCGTGTCGGCGAATGTAAAAGGCAATAAAGTGCAATCGCTCACCGCCCTCAACCGCCGTAACAAAGCCCACGTAACCCTCGCAGCGCCCTATTTCGCGGACGCTACCGAGCTCGGCGACTTGCTGCCCATGACCGGTACCGAATACGTCACCGGCGCCGAATCCAAAGCCGAAACCGGCGAATTCCACGCCCCCGAAAAAGCCGACCCGAACAACGTGCAGGCATTCACCGTCTGCTACGCGATCGACTACCGCCCGGGCGAAAACCACGTGATCGACAAGCCGCGGGAATATGAGTTTTGGAAGAATTATGTACCCAAAATGGCCAAACCCTGGTCGGGCAGGCTGCTGGACCTTTCCTACTCCAACCCTAAAACCCTCGAACCGAAACAGCTCGGCTTCCACCCGGAAGGTATCCCGACCGGCAATAATCTCAACCTCTGGCTTTACCGCCGCATCATCAATAAAGCAAATTTTGCCCCCGGCACCTACGCCGGCGACATTACCATCGTAAACTGGCCGCAAAACGACTACACTCTCGGCAACCTCATCGGCGCCAGCGAAAAGGACTTCGACAAGCATTTCGAACGCGGCAAGCAGCTCAGCCTCTCGCTCCTATACTGGCTCCAAACCGAGGCCCCACGCCCCGACGGCGGCAAAGGCTGGCCCGGCATCCGCCTCCGCAAAGACGTAATGGGCACCGAAGACGGCCTCGCCAAATACCCCTACGTCCGCGAATCCCGCCGCATCAAAGCCCTCTTCACCATCAAAGAAGAACACGTAGGCGCCGAGCAACGGGCTTCCATTACCGGGCAATCCACGGGCGTGAAAGCTGCTGCTTTTGAAGACAGCGTCGGGATTGGCTACTACCACATTGACTTGCATCCGAGCACCGGCGGGGATAATTACATTGATTTTGGGTCATTGCCATTTCAGATTCCTTTGGGCACGTTGCTGCCGGTGCGGATGGAGAATATTTTGCCTGCTAATAAGAATATTGGGACTACGCATATTACTAATGGGTGTTATAGGCTGCATCCGGTGGAGTGGAGTATTGGGGAGGCTGTGGGGTTGTTGGTGAAGTATGCTGGGTTGAAAGGTGTTGCTCCTCGGGCTGTGCGGGAGGATAAGGGGTTGTTGGCAGGGTTTCAGGGGTTTGTGCGGGGGGAAGGCGTTGAGTTGGAGTGGAGGGGGTGAGATTTATTAGGAGATTAGCTAACTGAATTTGGTATGACGGATAAGAGACCTTTACTAGATACGATCTATCATGGTGGGCAAAAAGGGAAAATTGAAAAGAATTTTTCGTTGCTTCATAGCAGATTGTTGGCGACAGCAATGGACTACGATTTTTATATAGAAAGTAAAGTGAACAACAAGGAATTGTACGCAAGAAGGGATAATGTAATATATCGTTTAGATTGTTTGCGTGTACAACTTGAATGGTTGCAAGAGCAGATGCTAGTGAATGACAATCGATCTAATTCAATTCTTTCGTTCAACTCAAAAAACAGAGATTTATCAATAATTCCATTAAGTACATCGAATAATTTAAAGATATCTTTGTGTTTTGACAATTTGATCTTTAATTCTGTTTCGCTCTT
>DATMSL010000771.1:0-5384 GCA_035565435.1 Dyadobacter sp.
CTCGAAGCAAAACGCTATTTAGACAATGCACGTACTATTTTGAGAGAAAAGGCCCTTAAGGAAGATGATCTGTATATCGACCGCAAGTATGTCAAACTGGCCGGGCACGCGGCTTACACAGGTTTACTCGTGGCACTTGACGGCTTTTTTGGTATCAAAACAAAGAAAAGGAAGGATGTTAGCTGGTATAAGGAGCAGTTAGCTTCGGTTGACAAAAAAGTACTTAACAACTTTGTGAGTGCGTATGAACTGCTGCATCTATATATGGGCTATGATGGCGCC
The DNA here is from genome assembly GCA_035565435.1 of Dyadobacter sp. Taxonomy (GTDB): domain Bacteria; phylum Bacteroidota; class Bacteroidia; order Cytophagales; family Spirosomataceae; genus Dyadobacter. The sequence continues at coordinate 283 of DATMSL010000771.1, forward strand.
CGAGAAGCAGGCATTGCGCAACTCGGCCTCAAACGCGCCGACGAAATCATCCAGTGGGTTGAACAGCGTACCGCCACTTGCTAACTAATCAGTTGCCGACTGATAAGTAACATTTCAAAACACATCACTATGACAGCAAAAGCCCCTGTTTCGGAAGCAAAACGCTATGTTGAGAATGCGCGGGCGATTTTAAGAGAAAAAGCGATTAAGGAGAATGATCGTTACACCGATAGAAAGTATGTCAAGCTAGCCGGTCACGCCGCATACACCGGCGTACTGGTTGCTCTGGACGGATTCTTTGGAGTCACAGCTAAGAAACGTAAGGATGTTAATTGGTACAAAGAGCAACTTGCTTCGATAGACAAAAAAGTCCTGGGCAATTTTGTGGATGCATACGAACTCCTGCATTTGTACATGGGGTATGATGGAACACAAAATGCCACCGTTGCCCAGGAGGGCATCCAATTCGCCAACGAAATCATCCAATGGGTAGAGCAGCGAACTGCCACTTGCTAATTAATCGACTGCCGATAAAAAAGTGAAGCCGGATCCAGGAATGGGTCCGGCTTCGTTGTTCTACATGCTCAGTATTTGTGCCTTATAATAATTATCCGGTGGATAAAACGGCTGTTTTTAGTTAAATTTCCTAAGTCATATGTCCCTAGCGGAACACGAGATACTCAACTATACACTTTTAAACTATCCTTCGATGAAGCAAAAACTCTACCTCCTCTCCTTGATACTCCTCACCAGCTTTATCTCCGCCGCACAAGCGCTGAATTCCATTCCGGGCGAATATCATTTACAGGGTGTAATGGAAACCGCCTCCGCGCTCCTTCTCAAACCCGACAGCACCTTCGAGCTCTACTTCTCCTATGGTGCAATGGACCGCCAGGGAAATGGAAAATGGCAATTCCAGGACGGAAAAATCATTCTCAACAGTCGTCCGAGACCGGAACGCGATTTCGCGCTGGTGACGAGTAAAATCGCCTCCGACGACTTCACCACCATCAAAATTGTCGACAGCAATGCGCAGATCCTGCCTTTCTTTGAAACACTTATCAAGACCGAAGGAGGCGAAAAGTACGGTAAAATGAACCAAGAAGGCATGTTTCAAATACCGAGGACTAAAACGACCGGTATCGACCTGTTTTTCACTCTGGCGCCGGAACGTTACACTTCGTTTCCGGTGGAATCGGACGATAACTATTTCGAGTTCCGCATTGAACCCTGGATCATCGAGATTTTCGTGGAAAATATCGTCCTTAAACCAGAGAAAAACGGTTTAATAGGCGAACATCCGCTCCTGAAAGGCGATGCGTTCTCGTACGAGAAAATGAAATGATCAGACGTACTGCCTGTCTCCTACGAGGTTGATATCCTTTACTTCGAGGATATTTTTGTCGTAGCCATACTTTGTAACATTAATCATCGCTCTGGCGACCTGTGTGAGTGTGGAAACCCAGCTTGGAAAAATCGCTTTCACAATGGGGTACATCCAACCGATATATTTGTACAGGCTTAGCAGGTTTTTCTGTCCTTCTGTTGCTTTCATAAAACCCGGACGAAATGCAAACACCTGATCGAAAGGAAGTTTGCGCAAATCATTCTCCGTTTTGCCCTTCACTCTTGCCCACATGGTGCTACCCTTTTCGGTGCTGTCAGTGCTTGCTCCCGAAACATAGCAAAAGGTCATATCCGGATTCAGGCGACTGAGTACGCCAGCAACGTGCATCGTGAGGTCGTAGGTTACGCGCTGATATTCAGGCTCTTTCATGCCGACCGATGATACACCCAGGCAAAAATAGCAGGCATTGTAGCCCTTCAACTGACCCTCGATGGGCGAAATATCGTAGAAATCCTTGTGTACGATCTCTTTGAGCTTCGGATGGCTCATTCCAAGTGGCCGCCGGTTGATAATGAGTACTGATTCGACGTCCGGGTTTTCCAGACATTCCAGCAGTACCCCCTCACCCACCATACCGGTCGCCCCTGTAACGATTGCCCTTATTTTTCCTTCAACGGCCATAGTTTGTTTTGGTTTGAAATGCTCTCAATGCCGCAAGATAAGGATATTTCAAAGTCAGTTATACGTCGAAATTCGTCGAAACGGACACTGATTTCCATTTTTCCAACTCATCTGAGAACGCAGCGATTTTGCTTTGTGCCATACCGAGTGCATCCTCGCCCAATATGAAGTGCAAGGGAGGATTGGCCTCGCCTGCGATGCGGATCATAGCCTTGGCTGCTTTGACAGGATCGCCGGGCTGTTGGCCGTTGATCTGCTGCTGGTGCAGCGCCTCCGAATCACGTACATTCTGATATGCGGCGATACCGTTTTTAGGGGTCACAAATGATCCTGCGGTAAGGAAGTCGGTACGGAAATAACCCGGCTCAACGATCGTCACTTTCACGCCGAAATCCGCCACTTCCGCCGCCAGCGATTCCGACAAGCCATTAACCGCAAATTTCGTAGCGCAATAGATCCCGAAGCCGGGAAATGCCCCCGTAATACCGGCGATCGACGAAATGTTGAGGATATGCCCCGACCCCTGCGCACGCAAATGCGGCATCACGGCACGGATCACATTCAAGGTCCCAAAGACATTCACATCGAAATTACCCCGCGATTCGGCATCCGACAACTCTTCCAGGCTGCCGGCCAGGCCATACCCTGCATTATTCACGACCACGTCTATACGGCCGAATGCCGCCAGCGTATCGGCAATCGCCTTTCCGACGCTCTGTTCGTCTGTTAATGAAACGCTGAGCGGTAAAAACTGCGCTTCTGTACTTCCTACTGCGGTTTTCAGTTCATCGATAGAGCGTGACGTAGCGGCTACCGCGAATCCATTAGCCAGTAATTTTTGCACAAGTGCCAGTCCCAGGCCTTTGGAGGCGCCGGTAACAAACCATACTTTTCTGTTTTCCATTGTTCTTTGTTGATTGTTTTAACATGACAAAGGTAGAATGGCAGCCGCGCCCGGGCATTGCGCGGTTCAAACAGATACTTGCGAAATTCAAACAATCCGAAATGCGGATGGGGTATAACTGGTCTGTTTTTTGAAAAAATTGTTGAAATGCGAAGGTTCTTCGAAGCCGAGACAGTAGCTGATCTCCGAAATATTCCAGTTGGTATGCCGCAAAAGCGCTTTCGCCTCGGAGGTAAGCCGTTCAGCGATATGCGTGGTCGTCGTTTTACCCGTCGTTTCCCGAATGGCACGGTTCAGATGGTTGACATGTACAGAGAGATGCTGTGCAAAATCGGTCGCGGAACGCAATGTGAAACGCTGCGACGGTGCCTCGATCGGGAACTGGCGTTCGAGCAATTCGGTGAATACGGCGGTAATCCGGGAGTTTGCATTGGGGTGCTGGTATAATGCCTCGCTGGGCTGCATTTTAAGGGCATAGTGCGCCAGTTCGGTCACGTAGTTCCTGAGCAAGTCGTATTTAAAAGGATAATCTGAGGCGATCTCTTCCAGCATTTTCTCAAAAATCTGGCTTACATGGGCGTCCTGAACGTCGTTGAGAATGTAGGACGGCTTACCGCCCACGGCAAACATGGGCAAATCCGCTACATTGCCGCGCAGCTTTTCGGAGAAAAAACCTTCCTTGAAAATACAGAAATACCCCGTTACCGTATCACAAGCCGCTTCCCAAGTATAAGGCACCGTCGGATTGAAAAACATTAGCGCAGTCCCGTCGAGTTCGAGACTTTTGTCGGCGTAGTGATAAAGGTTTTTGCCCCGTATCAATGCGATCTTGTAAAAATCCCTGCGGCTATACCGCGCAGGCACAGGGTTCGTAACTAAATTTTCGCCCATCGGGAACACGTTGAAATGCCCGATATCCTGCTGCAAATTCTCGGGCAGCCAATTGAACTTGTATTGATAGAATTCTTCGAGCGATTCCGGTTTTTCCATGCGGCGAAGTTACGAAAATCAAATAGAAAAGACTATGGGCCATAGACAATAGACCATCGTCGTCGGTCGGCGGTCAGATTCTATCGCTCGATTAATTCACACTTCACCCGTTTGTAAAACAGTACTTTTCCCTAATTTAGATTTTTGAACAAAACCTTTTACCTGAAACCATTCACACACCACACTCCAATCCATACACATTTTCTTCAATGAAATCTTTCAGTCCACTGCTTACCGAGCATCTTGAAAACGGCACACTAGTTTGTCCTTTATGTTTGTCCCCTTTAAAAATTGTTGACGAAAGCATTTACTGCACCAATACGGCGTGCGCGCATTCGACCAGCGAAATACCTCTGATTCAGAAGAAAATACCGATACTCGTCAATTTCGACGAAACCATCCTGAGCAAAGACGCGTTGCTCGCAACCGAGGGAGAGAGTCTTATCCCCCGCAGCGGCAACAAATACGATACCATCAAAAGGATCTTTTGGGGAAGTGACGGCAAAACGAAGCGGAACCTGGCCCGATTCCTGGAAACCCTTCCGAAACAACCGGGTAAAAAACCCACCGTGCTCATCATCGGCGGCGGTGCGGTAGGGAACGGTGCGGCGGGCATGTACGATGCCAAGGACATTCACATACTTTCATTCGACATTTACGCCTCGGCCAACACCGATTTCATCGCCGACGGTCACTCCCTGCCCATTGCCGACAACAGTATCGACGGTATCTGGATCCAGGCCGTTCTTGAGCACGTCATGTACCCACAACGTGTGGTAGCGGAAATCCACCGCGTGCTCAAACCCGGCGGTATCGTTTACGCCGAAACGCCGTTTCAGCAGCACGTGCACGAAGGCCCTTACGACTTCACCCGCTTCACCGAAAGCGGTCACCGCCTGCTATTCAAGGATTTCAAATTGCTGGATTCCGGCTTTCTGACTGGCATCGGCACGGTGCTGCTCTGGAATGTACGGTACGCTGCCTGGGGACTTACCCGCAGTAAGAAAGCAGCTATTGTCATTGCGATGGCATTTGGCTGGATCCGGTTTTTCGACCACCTCGTCCCCGATTCATTTAATGTAGATACTGCGAGCGGGGTTTATTTCCTCGGCAGAAAGGATCCGAACCATAAGTTCAGCGACAAGGATATTATTATGCATTATAAGGGGTTTCAGAGGA
>DATMSL010000772.1:0-4051 GCA_035565435.1 Dyadobacter sp.
CTGACATAACACAAACCTCCTGCTGTTTGAACCCAATTTGGCCAAGCCATATTTGGAATGAAAATGCAAATCGCGGAACGCCCGTTTTCCGGGGCTGAAACGGCAATTTCAAGTGCAGAAGTAAACGCCAGGTTATTTCCCCAGCCAGTTTTTAAACTCCGTCATACGCTCGGAACTTACATAAGTTTCCTGCGCAGCCGCCGGCTTTAAATCGATTTTCAGCTTTCCGGCCGACATCGCATGCATTTCACGGATCGCATGGAGCGATAATAGCATGGTGCGGTTAATGCGAAAAAACTCGGCGGGGTCGAGCATTTGCGAAAGCTTTTCCAAACTATATTCCACCGCAAAATGCCGGCCATCGTACAGCCGCATAAAAGTGGCGCGTTCCTCGATCGTGAAATAGGCGATTTCCGAAGTTTTGAATGTAAACATCCGCGAACCGGCACTTACAAGAAACCGGTCTTTGTATTTCTCCTGTGAATGCATGATCTCCTCCGCTGACTGGCCGCCATTTGACCTGATATTCCGGTACTTGTTGAGCGCTCCCTGCAATTCAAGCGGATTAATGGGTTTCAGCAGATAATCGATGCTATGCACCTTGAATGCACGGAGAAGGTAAGCGTCGAATGCCGTTGTGAAAATAACCGGCGTCATGAGGCCCTGGCTTTCCAGGATTTTGAAACCGTTGTCGTCTTCAAGGTGAATGTCGAGAAAAATGAGGTCTGGTTGTGTATTGGCCTTGTTTTGCAAAAAAGCAATCGTTTCGAAAACCGACGGAATGATACCAAGCACGCGAATGGAAGGATCTATATTACGGATCAGGTTTTGCAGACGTTCGGCACTCAGTTCCTCGTCCTCGACAATCAGTACATTCATGATAGTAATGGTATTTTCACCGTAAAATGAGTGGCAGTCTTGTCGATTACCACCTCCTTATCCTGCAACAGCCTGTAACGGCTGATAATGTTTTTCAACCCAAGACGCGTCGTAGGCTGATCTTGTTGCCTAAGCTGAAAAGGATTGCTTACTACAAGCATTTGATCCACAATTTTAATACTGATTATGAGAGGATTAAGCAACGACATTGTATTATGCTTCACTGCATTTTCCACCAACAGCTGCAAGGTCAGCGGAATAATGGAATATCGCTCCTCGTCCGCAGGCGTGAGCGCCGAATCGAGTATGACCTTTTCTTTGAAACGCGTCCGCAGCAGATACATATAAGTATCGAGGAACTTCATTTCCTCCTTCAAACTGATCTTGTCCAGTTCCGACTGTTCCAGAATATAGCGGTACGCCGACGACAGTTCCTGTATAAACTCGCCCGACTGCTCCGGACGCGACTCTACCAGCGACGACAGCACGCTGAGGTTGTTGAACAAAAAATGCGGGCTGACCTGGTTTTTCAATGCCAGAAAACGCGCATGCATATTCTCCTTTTCAAGCCTTTCGGAGTCGACCAACAGCTTTTTCATCTTTTCCTGCACCTGATTGCTCACACAGAGGTAATAAGCGGCGATGAGCGCGAGGATCGTAAGCGCCTGCCCTGCCCGCCAACGCGTATACATGAGGTCGCGCACGCGGAAATCCGACAGCGAAGGCCGCGGCAGCGGGTTCCACCATTGGCTCATCAGGCCCCAGGTGCGCGCCAGGATCATATTGAACAAAAATGCCAGCAGCACGGCAGGTATCAATGTAATGAGCTGGTCGCGGATGCTGAATGCAGGCGATTTGTCGGTGCCGGTAAGCGAAGCCTGTTTTCTCAGGAACCAATCCATCAGGTAAATCCAGGCGGTGTAAAAAACGGTGCTGATCACGACTTCCAGTCCGAACAGCGGCAGGTTGCGCGGGATGGTATGCCAATATTGCTGGGGGACGTTTATGTACGTTCGGAGCGGAATGTAAACCAGTGCGAGGGCGAAACCCAGCAGCCATTTTTGCCCGAAAAGATAAGGCCGCATAGTTTAAAGGTCAGTTAGGATGCCCAAAAATAAGGTAATTTCATGAAAATTTATCAGTATTTTGCAAGACTCAAATGAATCAAAAACACTTAAATCTGCCCCTATGACCCGTTTTTTCGTTACCACAGTCGCTGCGCTGATCTCCCTGAACGCCTACTCGCAAGCCCTCAACACCCTCACCGCAACCGAAAAGAAGGAAGGCTGGAAATTGCTGTTCGACGGCAAGGACTTGAAAGGCTGGCACGCCTATAATAGCAAAGCCCCCGGCTCAGCCTGGCTGATCGAGGATGGCGCGATTAAATTGAATGTCCCCGAAAGAGCGGGTAATAAGGCTAAGAATGGCGGCGACATCGTGATCGACGAGGTGGTGAATGGCGATTTCGAATTCAAAGCAGAATGGAAGGTGAGCAAATATGCCAACAGCGGCATTTTCTTTTTTGTACAAGAATCTCCTACCTACAAAAACATGCACGATACCGGGCTGGAATTACAGGTGATCGACGATAAAATTTATGAAGGTGCCAAAGAAAATACACACCGTGCGAGCGACTTTTTCGGCGTCGCCAATGCCCGCCTGCGCGAAGGCAACCCGCAAGGGGAATGGAACAAGATCCATTTCATTGTAAAAAAAGGCAACCTGACCGTCTACCAAAACGAATTTATGGTGCAGGAGCATGACCTCAACGGTACCGACTGGAAACAGCGCATTGCCAACAGCGGACTGAAAGCCGCACCGATTTCCAAAGGCAATTACAAGGGGCGTATTGGCTTGCAGGACTGGGGCAGCACGGTTTGGTACCGTAATATCAAGTTAAGGAAATTGTAAGAACCGGGTGATGTCGCATTGTCCCCCTTTGGTTGTCCTGTTAACACCCGCAGCCATTGTTCACACCCGGTTAAATTTGTGATTACTACACTAATACAACCACCATAATAACTAAGCACAATGGAAAAAGCCGTTTTACACCCGTATTTGATGTTCGAAGGCAATTGCCGTGAAGCGATGGAATTTTACAAAGGTATCTTCGGCGGCGAGCTGAATATGATGACTTTCGGGCAAGTGGATGACAGTTGCCCTGCCGCCATACGCGACCATATTATGCACGCGTCACTGATGGGTGGAGAAATCGATTTTATGGGTTGCGATACTCCAAAGCCGGGCCCGCTCGGGGGCGACAAGATCCAGCTCTCCCTCAGCGGTTTCGATGAAGCCAGTCTCCGCAGCAAATTCGCGCGGCTCAGCGAAGGTGGCACCATTACCGTACCCATGGAAAAACAGGCATGGGGCGACATTTTCGGCGCATTCAAAGACAAGTACGGGATCGACTGGATGATCGACGTGCGGGCGCAATAGGCCATGCAAAGCATTTCGAAAGCCGCTGTAATGCGGCTTTTTTATTAGCCGTCTTTCAAAAAACGCTCCTGCAAATACCAGCGGGCGCACGAATCGCCGTCCATTCTGCGGACAAAGCTGAAATACATATCCGACGGGCATCCGTAAGCGCCGACAAACATGACGCCTATTTTCGGGTATTTCCGCACAATACTATCCGGCACGATCAGTTGATTCGACGTCGTGCTCGCGTAATAAGGTAGGTACGTCTGTACGCCCGAAGTATCCTTCAACGGTGCCAGTACCCAATCGAGGGCTATGGAAGAAGGCGAATCGGCCGTCAGCAACAGCCCCTCGGTACCCGTATAACAATCCGCCGAAACCGTCATCCGCTCCACCGGCACGCAGTTATCACGTTTATCTACTTTCTTTTCGGAACAGGCCAATGCAATGGCAGCGAGGGCCAGGAGTTTTTTCATTTGGGAATTGGATTTTAATATGTGACACAAGGGTGTATGATGTGGTTGCAGGGGTGTTCACAGATTGTTAATTTCGATATTTATCCCTAATTTCGATTAATATGAAACAGGTTAAAACAAAATACTTAAGCTACATAGAGGAAACTCCCAAGCATTACAGCGAATTGCGTGACCTGGCTAAAATAGCTACATCAAAGGCTATCACCAATGCTAAGGCCCATAATTTGTCTGTAACATTTGTTAAAGACGGCTGGATCGTCCGTGAAGATCCGAAA
>DATMSL010000773.1:0-5986 GCA_035565435.1 Dyadobacter sp.
GCCCCCGAGTGCCCGGTAGATATTCACCATGGCATTCATCTGCTTCATTTTGGTTTCGATCAATTCAAATTTCGATTCCAGCGCGTCGCGTTGGGTGAGCAATACCTCCATATAATCCGCACGGGCCGAAGCGAACAAGCGGTTCGAAATGGTGGTCGACTGGTTGAGTGCTTCCACTTCCTTCGTTTTCAGGTCGTAGCTCTTTTCGAGGTTATTGATATTCGAGAGCTGGTTCACAACTTCGATGTACGCATTCAAAACAGTACGCTCGTAGTTGTAAATCGCCTGGATCTGGCGTGCATTCGCATTGGCGTAACCTGCGCGGATCGCGTAACGGTTGATCACCGGACCAGCCAGGTCGCCGATGAGCGATCCCATGATCGACTCAGGTACGCGGGCGAGGTAAATCGGGCTGAATGCCTGGAAACCCAGGCTGGCCGACAATCCCAGCGAAGGATAGAAGTTGGCTCTCGCCACAGTTACATCGATTTTCGCCGCTTCCAGGTCAAGTTCAGCTTGCTTGATATCCGGACGGTTCGAAAGCAGTTGCGAAGGGATACCGGACTGCACCACGTTTGGAACGAGGTTTTCGAAGCCCTGGCTGCTGCGCTGTACCGGCTGCGGGTAACGTCCGACGAGGAAGTTGATCCGGTTTTCGGTTTCAATGATCTGCTGCTGGATGCCGTATTGCAGGTTTTGCGTTTTGAGCACCTGCGCTTCGAACCGGCGCACGGCCAGCTCGGTTACACGGGTCGCTTCTTTCTCCATCCGCACGATCTTCAATGCATTGTTCTGGATGTCGATATTCTGGCGGATAATGGCCAGCTGCGTGTCCAGTGCGAGCAACTCGTAGTAGGAGTTGGCGATTTCGGCCGCCAGGTTGGTCATCATGAAGTTCTTGCCTTCGATCGAGGACAGGTACCGTGTTGCCGCTGCTTTTTTCGCGTTGCGCAGCTTGTGCCAGATATCGACTTCCCAACGCGCCACCGCCGCGATGTTTACGTCGGGTAGCGGATCGGGTGTCTCTTTGCCAGGCTTGATGTCGGTAGTAGCTTCGCTGGCACCGATGTTGGTGTAGCGGGCCGCCTTTTCCACGCCGGCACCGCCGCGCAGGCCTACGAACGGGAGGTATTCCCCTTTGCGTGCCTGGATCTCGTTTTGCGAGATCGCGATTTCCTGCATGGTAATGTTCAACTCCTGGTTGTTTTTGAACGCGGTGTCGATCAGGGCATTCAGGTTCGGATCTGTGAAAAACGTTTTCCAGCTCACCTTGCCGGTGTTGGTGGAATCCTGTGAGCCGTTGAAGCTCACAGGTACCGCGCGGTTTTCCGTTTTCTGAGGCAGCGTCGGGATGTTACAGGCCTGGTAGGCCAGCCCGATGAAAGCGATGCCGGCCCAATTCAATATTCTCTTATTTCGCATGTTCGTCTTTGTCTTCTGATGTTGGGAAAGCGTCAATGGCGTGAACGAATCCTTCGGACAGTGAGCTGTCTTCTTCGTCGCGGATCAGTTTTCTGCCATCGGCCAGTTTGGCGAATATGTAATACAAGCCCGGGATGATGATGACCCCGAAGACCGTACCGAACAACATACCACCCATTGCGGAGGAGCCGATAGTGCGGTTACCGATCGCACCGGCACCAGTAGCCATGATGAGCGGGATCAGACCGGCCACGAATGCGAACGAGGTCATCAGGATCGGGCGGAAACGTACTCTCGCTCCTTCAATCGCCGCTGCCAGGATAGTGGCCCCTTCGGCGCGCTTCTGCACGGCAAATTCCACGATCAACACGGCATTCTTACCTAACAGACCCACCAGCATGATCAGACCGATCTGCGCGTAGATGTTGTTTTCGAGGCCCATCAGTTTCAGCATGAGGAAAGAACCGAACACCCCGACAGGCAGCGACAATACAACCGCGAGCGGAATGATGAAACTTTCGTACTGAGCTGCAAGCACCAGGTACACGAATGCCAATACGATCGCGAATACCACGACTGATTCGTTTCCGCGGATCGATTCGTCATAAGAAAGACCTTCGAATGCGATATCGTAACCTTTCGGAAGCGTTTTGGCAGATACTTCGCGGATCGCCGCGATGGCTTCCGCCGTGGTATAGCCTTTCGCAGGAAGACCCTGGATCGCCGCCGAGTTATAGAGGTTGAAACGCGTGATTTCGTTCGGTCCCTGTCCTTTTTTGAGTTTCATAAATGCCGAGTAAGGCACCATTTCGCCCGCTTCGTTTTTAACGAAGAGATTCAAAAGATCGGAAGGAAGCCTTCTGTACTTCGGATCGGATTGTACGTATACTTTGAAGAACTGGTTGAACTTGATGAAACCCTGTTCGTACGTACTACCGATCATGATGTTGAGGTTATCCATCGCTTTGCCGATCGATACGCCTTTCTGCATGGCCAGCTTGTTGTCGATTTCCAGTTCGTACTGCGGATAGTTGGCCGCGAAGAAGGTGAACAAGCCGGTCAGCTCTTTGCGTTTACCCAGATCTTCAAGGAATTTCTTGTTGATCTTGTCAAATTCCTGATAATCGGTATCTGTGTTTTTATCCAAAAGACGCATCGAGAAACCGCCGGACGTACCAAAACCTGGAATCGCTGGTGGCTCGAAGAATTCGACCGTCGCACCGAGGCCTTTGGAAGCATGTTCGAGCTCTTCCATAATCTCTTTCACATTCTGGTCGCGCTCGTGCCATGGTTTAAGGTTGATCAAACAGGTACCCGCATTGGAACCGCGGCCTTCCGTCATGATCTCGTAACCTGCCAGTGACGATACCGATTCGATACCTTCTACTTCTTCGCAAATCTTTTGCAGACGACGTGATACCTCGTTGGTTTTTTCCAATGTAGATCCCGGAGGTGTCTGGATGATTGCGTAGATCGTACTCTGGTCTTCGTTAGGGATAAAACCTGCGGGTACAATGGAGTTGGCCCAGTAAATACCGAAACAGAACAGACCGAGGACAAGGAACGTCACCAGACGGCGGGCTACGATCCTGTTCAGCAATGCCACGTAACGGCCGGTGAGTTTCTCAAAACCGCGGTTGAATGCGTCGATCCCCTTGTCCATAATGGATTTCTTTCTCGGGTGGCCGTGGTGGCTCTTCAAAAGCATCGCACACAATACCGGTGTAAGCGTCAAGGCGATCAATGCCGAGATGACGATGGAGCTTGCCATGGTAATGGAGAACTGACGGTAGAACGTACCCACAGGACCCGACATGAAAGAGATAGGTACAAATACGGACACCATGACCGCGGTGATCGCGATGATCGCGCCGCTGATCTCGGAAAGTACCTTTTTCACCGCATTGTAAGGCGATATACCGGGTTCCTCCTCAAACTTGGCGTGGACGGCCTCGACGACGACAATCGCGTCATCGACCACAATACCAATCGCAAGTACTAACGCAAAGAGGGTAATCAGGTTAATGGATAGCCCGAAGCCCTGTATCACAAAGAACGCCCCGACCAATGATACCGGAACCGCGAGGATCGGGATCAGAGTTGAGCGCCAGTCGCCCAGGAAGAGGAATACTACCAATGCCACGAGGATAAATGCGTCGCGGAGGGTGTCGATTACCTGCTCGATAGACGCATCGAGGAACTGGGAAACGTCGTAGCTGATCTTGTAGTCGATGCCAGGAGGGAAGGAGGCCTTCATCACATCGAGCTTTTTCTTCACTTCCTCGATCACGTCGCTCGCATTACTACCATAGTTCTGGCGCAAAACGATCGCCGCGGATGCCTTGCCGTCGAGGTTGGAGTAAATATCGAAGAATTCACTTCCCAGCTCCACTTTCGCGATATCTTTCAAATGGATGCTTTCACCTTCTTTGTTGGCGCGGATGATAATATCCTCGTATTCCTTCGGTTCACTGTACCGGCCTTTATAAGTCAATACGTATTCAAGCGATTGCGCGGCGATACCGGAGCTTTGTCCGATACGGCCCGGGCGACCGATAATACTTTGTTCAGCCAGCGATTTCATTACTTCTTCTACCGAAATGCTGTACGCACGCATACGTTCGGGGTTGAGCCATACGCGCATCGCGTACCGGCGGCTACCCAGGATCTGCGCCCGCGCTACCCCCTTGGTCCGCTGGATTTCAGGGATCATTTTTACGGTAGCGTAGTTGAAGAGGAATTTCTCGTCAATAGTTTTCGATTTCGAGTACAGGTTGACGTACATCAACATACTCGGCTGGATGGGCGTGATAATTACCCCTTCGCGCTGAACGAGTTCTGGGAGGAGCGGCATCACCTGGTCAACCCTTGTTTTTACCCGGATAACCGCGTCGTTCGGGTCGGTGCCGGGTTCGAAGATGATCCTCAGCGTAGCTTCCCCCGCACTGGTGGCGTCGGTAGCGATATAACGCATATCCTGAACACCGTTAATCGCCTGTTCCAGCGTAATGAGTGTGGATTTTACCAATACGTCGGCACTCGAACCGGGGTATGCGATGAAGATGTTAACAGTGGTAGGAGCAATGTCCGGGAACTGCGAGATTGGCAGTTTTTTGATAGCCAGTATACCGATAAAGACTATCATGACCGATATCACAATCGCGAATACAGGTCGTCGTATGAATTGATTAAACATATCTTTTGCTTTCGGACCTGATTATTCCGCGTACAGGCTTAGGTGAGAGATAACCGAATCGGGCTTCTGGAATTTGTAGCTGATCTTCTGGTTTTCGCGTACCTGGCGCAAGCCTTCCAGCAATATTTTGTCGTCCTTTTGAAGACCGTGTGAAACCGCGAAAATGTGCGGTAGTTCGGCACCGATCGTGATCTCGCGTGACTGGACTTTGCCGTCCTTGTCGATCACGTAGCAGTATTTCTTTTCCAACACCTCGAAAGTTGCTTTCTGCGGGATCAGCAGAGCGTTTTTCAATGGTACGCTGATCTGCACGTTCCCTGTCTCGCCGTGGCGCAGAAGGCCTTTGGGATTTGGGAAAGTGGCCCGGAATGCGATGTTACCTGTTTCGTTATTGAAATCTGCCTCGATGGTTTTCACCGCTCCGGTATGCTCGAAGATCTTTTCGTTGGCCATTTTGAGTTTTACGTTCTGTAGGTTGCCATTGTCTTCACCCGATTTGTAGTTCAGGTATTCTGCTTCCGGAACGTTGAAGTAAACCCACATTTCGCTGTTGTCGGAGAGCGTTGTGAGCAGGTCGCCTTCATCCACGAGGCTTCCCAGCCGCACCTGGAAATGGTCCATGATGCCATTGAACGGCGCGCGGATTTCGGTAAAACCGAGGTGCGTCGAAGCGAGGCCCAGCTCCGCTTTGGCTTTGTCGAGTTTCGCTTTGGCCAATGCGAGTTCGTTTTTGGAAACTACATTGCTGTCGGCCAGCGCCTTGGTGTTTTTGTATTCGATCTCCGCGAAATTTGCTTCCGCCTGTGCTTTTTGCTGCTCAGCCTGGTACACCAGCGGCATGATCTGGAACATCAGCTGTCCCTTTTTTACGAGCTGACCTTCATCCACATATATTTTCTGCAAATAACCTCTTTCCAATGCACGCAGCTCGATGTGGCTGACGGCCCGGATCTGGCTCACGTACTCCTTGGTGATGGTGGTGTCTTTCTGTAAGGGGCTTGTTACTGAATAATTAACCGCTTCTTCTTTTTCTTCTTCGTGTTTGGATGTACAGCCTGTCTGATACAACAATGCACCCAAGCTCACGAGCATGAGAATTCTTTTCATGATGTTTTTTGGAGTTAGCTAATTTGAATTTTTGATAGTTACTGTTCGTATGGGCGTGCCTGACGGCACAGTGTAAAGCAGCCGTGAGCTACCGGGGGAGATGGGCGCCACGACGACCGGATTGACAGGCCATAGATAGCCTGCCGCTGAGCGGGATCAAATCCTGAGGACGCAGAGCCTCAGATATCGGCGAGAGGAATAAAATGAGCCAAGCCGTCGTATAGGCCGGGCCGTAGCGATGCTGTAAAAGGGAAAAAGCAG
>DATMSL010000774.1:0-1948 GCA_035565435.1 Dyadobacter sp.
CAAATTACACTGTAACCACCGGATTATAAGACCGCATAAAGTGGTTACAAAATTCACTCATAGCGAAATTAGAGAACGTAGAAAAACCGGTAACACTTCCGTGTTGCCGGTTTAGGAGTATTCAGTGAAGTAAGATCAACACAAGTATTACGGAATCATGCATGTGTCAAAGTTTGTAACCACCGCTTGCCTCGATCACCTGTCCAGTCACCCAGTGGCCATCATCGCCGACCAGAAAAGCTACAACCGCTGAAATCTCCGAAGTTTCTCCAAAGCGTCCCAATGCGGTTTCTGCTTCGATTGCCTTCACCATGTCCGGATTCTCGCGCACGGCCGCATTCATATCTGTACGTATCCAACCGGGTGCTACCGCATTCACTGTAATTTGACGTGGACCAAGCGTAATGGCAAGAGAATGCGTTAGGTTGTTGATGGCCGCTTTCGCAGCAGAGTAAATGGGCGCTACGGCCATTGGCCGCGTTGCAGTACCAGAGGAAATATTGATTATGCGTCCACCGTCCGAGAGGCGGCTCAATGCGGATTGAACGACAAAAAATGGTGCACGAGCGTGAACTGCGAACATGGTATCCCAGGTTTCGGGCGTTGAGTCAGAAAGCCCACCCCAGCCCGAGTTTCCTGCATTGTTTACCAAAATGTCCAACGAACTACTGCCAGTTCGTTTGCTCAATTCGAAGTCTAGGTGCTCAAAAAGGGATGGGATTGCCGCCGCATCAGTCAAATCTGCATACAGAGTGAAGGCGCTGCCACCCGCACTCTCGATGTCTTTCACGACCTGCTCTGCCGCACTTTTACTCGCGTTATAGGTAATGGCGACTAACGCTCCGTCGGCTGCGAGCCGTGCGGCAATGGCCGCGCCAATCCCCCGCGATCCGCCGGTTACCAATGCTGTCTTATTCGTTAACGCCTTGATTGGCGAACCGGCATTGGATGATTCATTTTCTAGTGACATGATTTTGTTCATTTAATGTTTGACAAATTTCCGCATATGCGTGACCGCGGCATTTGCCATTTTAGGGATTTGCTTTGCCAAAAAAGATTTAGGCCCGAACGGAAGACGGTAAAGTCATCCGTTCGGGCCTAAGTTTGGGCACGGTTTATCTTATCACTTTAAATGATACTGAATGAAACCTCCATCGACAGCAATGTCTGCCCCATTGATGTACGCTGCGGCATCAGAAGCAAGGAACAAAACCGTCCCTGCAATTTCTTCGGCAGTCCCGACCCGTTGAAGGGCTGTTGTTGAAGCCAGGTAAGCGACTGCTTCCGGTGGCGCAACGCTATCCAGGCCAGGAGTTTGTATCGGACCAGGGCTGACAATGTTGACGCGCACCTTCTTTTCAGCCAGTTCATTTAATGCGATGTGAGCGATCTTATTCAAAGCGCCCTTAGTGGCCGAATAAACCCCTGTGCCTACCGCTGCGCCAGTAGCAACGCCTGAAGAAGTAAATATTACAGAGGACCCGTCCGCCAAATGGGGCATCAGCTTTTGAAGCGTAAAGAAATGACCTTTGACGTTGGTGTTGAATTGCGCGTCAAAATCCGCTTCGGTGACGGTGGCAATCGGAGCAAATGTGGCTGTCCCTGCATTTAGGTAAAGAACGTCCAGCTTTTTGCCGCTAGCTTCTATTACTTCTACCAAAGCGGAGATGCCTTTTAGGTTTGAAGTGTCGGAAACGACTGTTTTCAAATTTGGGCTGTTGATCTCATTGGCCGCGTTTTCCAGATTACCGGCGCTTCTGCCTGTGATCCAGACGTTCGCTCCTGCATTGATAAACGCTTTCGCTGTGGCAAGGCCAATACCCTGGCTGCCTCCTGTTATGACTACATTTTTACTTGTGAAATCCATGTTCTTGATTGTTAAAATTTTACATGGCAAACTTAGTTTAGATCGGTATATTTTGGTAACTTCATGGCAAAAAGTAACAGT
>DATMSL010000775.1:0-8288 GCA_035565435.1 Dyadobacter sp.
CAATTCCCGATACGATCACCTGTGTTTCATTGAGCAGAATGGTTTGTCCAACCGCCTCTTTGGGGTTTTCCCAGCCGAGCGACTGCGCCGCTCTCTGGTTCAGGACGACAAAATGTGCGGTAGTGTCGGTAGAAGCCGGGACATTTTCACCAGCGATAAATTGCAGCCGCATATTTTCGATGAAATTCCGGTCGGACGCATAGATGAAGCTTTCTACCGGATTAACCTGGCCTTTCTGAGATAATGGTGAAAGTTTAGCTTTTCCTGCGCCTTCATTCAATGTGGCGGACGTGAGCCCTACACGTTTAACGCCCGCTTCCCTGCCCATTTCATTGGCCAGAAGTTTGAAATCGCTGTCGGGCGAGAGCGGGACGTTCAGGATGTTTTTCCGGTTGAAATTCTGGTTGTCTGTCGCCATGTATTCAAACTGGCTGTTCATAATGCCGGTGCCGGTCATGAAAACCAATGCGACTACGAACTGGATAACGGTGAGTGTCTTCCGGAAGCCAAACCTGCCCAGGCCGGAGGGCGCCATTTCGCCTTTCAGGATCTGCACAGGTTGGTAGGACGACAATATCCGCGCAGGCAAAATGCCCGCCAGAAAGCCGGTAAATAATGTGAAACCGACAAATATCGCCCAAAGCATAAGCGTGTCGCTCACTTCCCATGTGAGCCAGCCCACGTGGATGTATTCCTGCAACAGCAGTAGTCCGAGGTACCCGAGCCCGAATGCGAGCAATGCGATCACGATGGTTTCGACCAGAAACTGGCTGATCAGCTGAAACTTTTTTGCACCTGCGACCTTGCGTACGCCCACCTCACGCGCGCGGCTGAGCGACCGGGTGAGTGTGAGGTTAACGTAGTTGAAACCCGCCAATACGATAATCACCAGCGGAATAAGCAGGCTAACACCCATTTTCCAAATCGGTTCCACACCTGGATTGTCCAGCAGCCCCTCCCAGTCCGGAGAAATTTCCGATAATGCCTGGCTGCGGAATGAATGGGTTTTAATATCCTTGAAGCGGACCGTCTTTTGATTTTCGGTGGAAACGCGGGCCAGCGCCTGATCGAGGTCGGCGCGGGAAGAGCCTTTGGTTAGAAATACAAAAGTGTAGGTGTTGTAACTAAGCCAGTCGTCGGTTTTGAGATCCTTTTGTATGAGCGGCAGCGTAGCCATTGATATCACCATATCAGTATCCAAATGCGTCCGGAATTTTTTGAGCGGCTTGAAAACACCGGTAATGGTGAATGTGCCGATTTCGCTGTTGGTGAGTGTCTTGCCCACCGGGTCAGCATCGCCGAAATAGCGTTCAGCCATCTCATGCGTGAGCACTGCCGTCCAGGGTTCGGTGGCTGGTTTTCCTTTTTCAAGTGGAAACCCAAAGACTTCAAAGTAGGCCGGCTCCACATAAAGCCCATAGGTGCGGAGTGTTTTAATCCCGTTGCTCAGATTCGTACCGAAGGAGCGGTTGATGCGCACGGTCTTTTCGATGACACTCTGCCCGTCGGCGAGTTTTTGGCCCAGGGGGAACGGTGTTGAAGCGAGGGAATGCTTTTCCCCGACATTATCGGTGGCGTCGGTAAGGATGCGGAACGTACGCTCCGGATAGGGATGGAAAGAGTCCTTTTCAAAGCTGCTTTGCACTTGTATTAGCTGCATAAAGCAAAACGCCATGGCCAGGCCAAGACCGATGACGTTGATGAAAGAGAACAGCTTGTGCTTCCAGAGGTTGCGGATGGCGATTTTAAGGTAGCTTTTGAGCATGGTCTTGGGGTTTGGGAGGAAAGGAGGAAAGGGAGGAAGGGGAGGAAGGGGAAGAAGCAGGATGGAGAATAGGAAAACTTTTCCATCCTCCTTTCCTCCATCCTCCCTTTCTTCCCCTTCATTCCGCTCTTAAAGCTTTAACAGGGTTCGTCAACGCCGATTTCAATGCTTGCGAACTCACTGTTACGAGTGCGATGACGATCGCGATGATGCCTGCCAGGGCGAATACCCACCAGGACAGCGTCTCACGGTATTCGAAGTTTTGGAGCCATTTGCTCATTGTATAAACGGCGATAGGTGTGCCTATGGCAATGGCGACGAGCACGAGTTTGACAAAATCTTTCGAAAGCATCAGTACCACATCCTGCACGCTCGCACCGAGCACTTTGCGGACGCCGATCTCTTTCGTACGCGCTTCGGCAGCAAACGCGGCGAGCCCGAACAAGCCCAGACAGGCGATGACAATGGCTAGTATCGCGAATGCCAGCAATACATTACCCTGGCGTTGTTCTGCCTGGTATTGCTTGGCGAAATTCTCGTCGAGGAACTGGAATTCCGGGCGGGCATCGGCATCGAAAGTCTTGTAAACCTCGCGGATGTGTGCAAGTGCTTCGGGCGTTTTGGCAGCATTAATGCGTACATACATATTATCTTGCTCCTGGGGCGGGGCGAACTGGATCACCAACGGCTCAATTTTGTGTTGCAGGGAGTAGATATGGAAGTCTTTGGTAACGCCCACGACGGCCAATTCCTTCATGGTACCGTCCTTATCCACAGGGTAGCGCAATCTCTTGCCGACAGCGTTAGACCAGCCCTGCTTCTTGACCAATGCCTCATTCACTAGAACCGAACCGGCGAGGTCGGTAGGGGAATTTTTGATGAAGTCGCGGCCTTGGAGCAATTTGATCTCCATCGTACGCAGGTAATCGGCATCGGCCATGAAACGCTGCGTCATTTGGGTGGTGGAAGGTATTTCACCCTGGTTGGTTTCAATAAAAAATGCAGCCGATCCGATGTTGTTGTTGCCGACGGGGTTACTGGCTGCGGCTGCGCTTTCGATCACCGGGTTCTGTTCCAGTTTCTCTTTCAATGCGCCCACCTGCGTCCGCACTTCGTTTTTATCAATATGAAAAGTCAGGACCTGATCTTTATTAAAACCTAAATCCTTGTGATTCACATACCGGATTTGCCGGTACACAATGCCCGAGCAGGCGATCATCACCACCGTGGCAGCGAATTGGAATACTACCAATGACTGCCGGAAACCCGCACCGCCCGAATGGCTGCCGAGCTGTCCTTTCAGGGCAATAACGGGCCGGTAGCCGGAGAGCATTAGCGCAGGGTACAGTCCACTCAGAAGGCCGATCAACATCAGGAAAGCGCCCGCGATACCGATTGTCAGCACATCATTGTTTTGAAAATCAAGACTTAGCGATTTCTCGGCCAACTGGTTGAAAAACGGTAATGCAGCTTTTGCAAGCAGGAAGCCTACCAGCCCGGCCAGGATGGTCATCATGAACGACTCCGTCAGAAACTGGCCGATGAGCTGGAAACGCTGTGACCCGATAGCCTTTCGTACGCCCACCTCACGCACGCGTTTGAGCGAGCGGGCGGTGTAGAGGTTCATATAATTAATGCAGGCGATCACCAGGATCAGCAGTGCGATCGCGGAGAAAATGTATACTGTTTTAATATTGCCGTTGGTACCGATTTCGTAGCTCAGATGCGAATGCAAGTGAATGGAGGTCAGTGGTTGCAGGTTCAGGTGGTAATCGGCATTACCCATTTGCTTTTGCAGGTATTTGGCGTAAAAAGCAGGGAACTTAGCTTCCAGCTTCTTGGCATCGGTTCCTTCTTTTAAAAGGAGGTAAGTATAAACGTCCCCGTCCTGCCATTCGCCGGTATAATCTGCCGGAATCGACCGTAATGCGCTGAAATTCAGGTGGGAGTTAGTGGGGGCGTCCTCAATGACGCCTGTAACGACATTGGGATAATTATTGGAAAAGAAAACGGTTTGCCCCACCGCTTTCGAAGCATCGCCGAATATGCGTGTTGCAAGGGTTCTTGTCAGGACGATTTTCCGAGGCTCGCGCAGGGCCGTTGCCGGATTGCCGTACAGGAATGAGTAAGAGAATATGTCGAAAACCGATCCATCGGCAAAAAAGATATCAGGCGCATCCTCCTGCTTCTCGCCGAACCGGATTTTACCGCCGCCCTCGGCGCTGATCCTAACGGTTTTTTCAATTTCAGGATATTCATTTTGCAATGCAGGCGCGAATGGTGCCGAAGTAGAAGCGAGTTTGAAACTGCCGGTTGCCCATTCGGCCTGTTGTGTCACGCGATAAATGCGGTCGGCCTTGGCATGGAGGCGGTCGTAGCTCAGTTCATCGGCCACATAAAGCACCATCAGCCATACTGCCGCGATGCCGATCCCGAGCCCCAGGATATTCAGCCCGCTGAACAACCGCTGCTTGCGGAAGTTCCTGATCGATATTTTGAGGTAGTTGAATAGCATAAGTCGAGGTTTGTTAGTCAGTGCTATTAGACAAATAAATTATATGCCAATCATATTTTTAATTGATTATTAGCGATTTATGGTGAAGTGTAGCACGCTGGTTGTTCGCTAACGGACAATCCTGTTCAGCGGCGCACGCGCGGTAGCGAAAAATTAACGTGGGATTTCCGTCAGGCGAAGAATGCGCAATGCCGCCAAAATCCCTAATTTTGCCAAATTCATGATTTTGATGGATTTAATAGTCTTTTTTCTTATTGATTTTAAACGAATAGAATGAGCCAGGCACCTGCTACCTCTCTGCAAGACATTGTTGGGCATGCGAAGGAATACGGTTTTGTATTCCCGTCTTCCGAAATATATGATGGATTACAAGCCGTTTACGATTATGGTCAGAACGGTGTTGAATTGAAAAACAACCTGAAAGCGGCCTGGTGGAAGGCTATGACGCAGCTTCACGACAATATTGTGGGTATCGACGCGGCGATTTTCATGCACCCGCTTACCTGGAAAGCGTCCGGGCACGTCGATGGCTTCAACGATCCGATGATCGACAATAAGGATTCGAAAAAGCGTTACCGCGCCGACCAGCTGCTGGAAGGCAAGGCCGAACAATATGAAAAAGACGGCGAGCCAGAAAGAGCCAAAGCATTGCTGGCTGAAATGGGCCGCTTGCTCAGTGCCGAAGACCTCAATGGCGTTCGCGACCTGATTATCGCGGAAGGTATCAAATGCCAGGTATCGGGTACCAGCAACTGGACGGAAGTTCGCCAGTTCAACCTGATGTTCAGTACGCAGGTAGGATCCGTGGCTGAGGACGCCAATATGATTTACCTCCGTCCGGAAACGGCGCAAGGGATTTTTGTGAACTTCCTGAATGTGCAGAAAAGCGGCCGTATGAAGGTGCCTTTCGGTATCGCACAGATCGGTAAGGCATTCCGTAACGAAATCGTGGCACGCCAGTTCATCTTCCGTATGCGCGAGTTCGAACAAATGGAAATGCAATTCTTCGTGCGCCCCGGCACGGAAGAAGAATGGTATAACAAATGGAAAGAAGCGCGGTTGAAGTTTCACAAGGCGATCGGACTGCCTGCTGAAAAATTGAAATACCACGACCACGAAAAACTGGCGCATTACGCGAAAGCGGCTGTCGATATCGAATTCGAATTCCCATTCGGCTTCCGTGAAATCGAGGGTATCCACTCCCGCTCCGATTTCGATTTGCGCAACCACCAGGAGCTTTCGAAGAAAAAACAACAGTACTTCGATGCCGACCTCGACGAGAATGGCAAGCCATATGGTAACTACATCCCTTACGTAGTGGAAACATCCGTTGGTGCCGACCGTCTTTTCCTTGCGACTTTCTGCAATGCGTACACCGTGGAATCGGTAGGCGAGGGGGATAGCGCGAAAGAGCGTACATTCCTGAAACTGCACCCGGCATTGGCGCCGTTCAAAGCGGCCGTGTTGCCGTTGGTGAAGAAGGATGGTCTGGCAGAAAAAGCGCAGGTGCTGGCTAACTCATTGAAATCGTCATTCCGTACAGTTTACGACGACAATGCGGCGATTGGCAAGCGTTACACCCGTCAGGACCTGATCGGTACGCCGTTCTGTATCGTGGTGGATTACCAGACGATGGAGGACGAAACCGTTACTATCCGTCACCGCGATTCGATGGAGCAGGAGCGTGTGCATATCAGCGAATTGAAGGAAAAAATCGGTTATCAGGTAGCGATCGAACGTATTCTCGAAGCAATCTGACCAGCTTAAATAGGATTTGAGCGGGGTTGCTACCATAGCAGCCCCGCTTTTTTATTTTAACAGTTATCCCATTTGCCTTTTGGTCAATGATCGGCCAGGTAAATCAGTTTTGATAGCTATAATGCCGATTATTTAGTAACTAGGCGGCTTTAAGACACCAATCCGGAGTGAAATGATCAACCAGCTTTACGATACTTCGATGAGCCTTCTGACAGACCTGTACCAGCTCACTATGGCTTACGGCTACTGGAAGTCGGGCAAGGCCGAGCAAGAGGCTGTTTTTAATCTCTATTTCAGAAAACATCCATTTCAGGGCGGATTCACTGTTGCATGCGGGCTCAGCAGCGTGATTGAATACTTGCAGGAATACGGTTTTAATGAAGAGGACCTGGCTTATATCGCATCGCTTACCGGCGGGGACGGGAACAGGCTTTTCGATGACGGGTTCATCGATTACCTCCGCAAAATGGAGCTGCAATGCAGCATCGACGCCATCCCGGAAGGCACGGTAGTGTTTCCGAATGAGCCGCTACTCCGCGTCCAGGGGCCGATTTTGCAATGCCAGCTCCTCGAAACGCCGCTGTTGAACCTGATTAACTTTCAGTCGCTGGTGGCTACCAAAGCAGCCCGGATGCGGCTGGTCGCCAAAGACGATGCATTGCTCGAATTCGGCTTGCGCCGTGCGCAGGGACCTGACGGGGGCGTAACAGCAAGTCGTGCCGCCTACATCGGCGGATTCGATGCTACTTCCAATGTGCTTGCGGGGAAGTTGTACGATATTCCCGTGAAAGGCACGCACGCGCATAGCTGGGTGATGTCTTTCGACAGCGAACTGGAAGCTTTTGAAACTTACGCGAAGCACATGCCCAACAATGTAACTTTGCTGGTAGATACCTACGATTCATTGAATGGCGTCCGGCATGCGGTAGAAGTGGGGAAGCAGTTGCGCACACAAGGGTACGATCTAGCTGGCATCCGTCTTGATTCGGGCGACCTTGCGTACCTGAGTATCGAAGCGAGGAAAATTCTGGACGAAGCGGGCTTTGAAAAAACCAGCATTGTGGCCAGCAATGACCTCGATGAATACATTATGGACAGCCTGAAAATCCAGGGAGCGAAAATAAATGTTTGGGGGATCGGTACAAAACTCGTCACAGCATTTGATCAGCCTGCATTGGGTGGCGTTTTCAAGCTCGCAGCGATCCGGACTGACTCTGGTGAATGGGATTACAAACTGAAATTATCGGAGCAGGCGATCAAGGTATCGACGCCGGGGATTCAGCAGGTGAGGCGGTTCAGGGATGCTAGCGGTTTTGTTTCGGATATGATATTTGACATCGAAACCCCGCTGATCGGCAAGGCTACAATGGTGGACCCGTATGATTTTACAAAAAATAGGTCATTCGACGAGTCAGTGCATTATGAGGATTTGCTCGTCCCCGTTTTCGCAAAGGGTCAGCTGATCTACAAATTACCGTCCGTACACGATACCCGGAAGCGTTTGCAGCAGCAGCTGGCACATTTTTATAAGGGAATTAAACGATTTGTAAACCCGCACACGTACCCGGTAGGGCTTGAAAAGGAATTATTTGATTTAAAAACGAACCTGATTTTTAAACTTCGCGCAGGTAATCAGGCGTGAAAACACGAGTATGCAAGAGTTAACACATCCGAACAGCGAGATCCTCAAAGATCTGATTAGCTACAAAATGCCCTTTGGTAAATACAAGGATCAGGTGATCGCCGATCTCCCGGTATCCTACCTCGAATGGTTCTACCGTGAAGGTTTCCCATCCGGCAAGCTGGGCATGTTGCTGGGAACAATGCTGGAAATCAAGATGAACGGGTTAGAGTCTTTGATCCAGGGTTTGCGAAAAGTCGCATAGCGCCATTTCCGACACATGTACAACACGCGCACCCGGGGCCATGCTCCGGGTGCGCGTGTTATATAGTTTTCGACTTCACCGGAACAAATTCCCACAGTATTCTACAAGATGTGACCCTTTCGGAATCCTTACGTATCAAGGACATTAGTTATTGATTCACTTTCAATCCCGTACATCAATGTCTTACGTAAAAATCTGGATACATGCCGTTTGGGGGACCAAACACAGACAACCCGTCTTGCAACCGCCGGTATTGGCAAAGTTTTGTCAGCATATCCGCGAAAATGCAAAAGGCCTAGGGCGAAGTGCGTGCAACGTGGCTCTGGATGGGCGAGGTAGCCTAACCCAGGGCTGAAGCCCTGGG
>DATMSL010000776.1:0-12767 GCA_035565435.1 Dyadobacter sp.
GTTAAGTCAGGGAGGAAAATGTGTTTGAGCGTCACCACAGGATACTTACTTAACATTTTCCTAACGAAACTTAACTCTATGAAAAGATCCTTTACTCGCTTTCGGTGGGGATGTCTGGCGGTCGTATCCGGGATATGGCTGTGCAGTGCGGTCCCTGCCAAAGCCGGCGGCCGGCCTATGGCCAAGACCAGGTACGAATCGGCCACAGCCATCACCATCACCGGTAAGGTTACCGACGAGAAAGGCGCTGGCCTTCCGGGCGTCAACGTAATCGAAAAAGGTACCTCCAATGGTACCACTACGAACCCCGATGGCGACTACACCATTACCGTAGCAGGCGGCTCTTCCGTACTCACATTCAGCTTCATCGGCTACGTTTCGCAGGAAGTCACTGTCGACAATCGCTCTGCCATCAGCATCCAGCTCCTTCCCGAAGACAAATCCCTTGACGAAGTGGTGGTAGTAGGTTATGGCACCCAAAAGAAGGTGAACATGACCGGCGCAGTTTCGGCTATCCAGGTGGACGAAAAGATCACCAACCGCTCACTGGCAAACGTCTCGAACGGTTTACAGGGTTTGGTACCCGGCCTCGCCGTGAACCAGAACTCCGGGATGGCAGGCCGTAACAATGCTTCGCTTGTGATCAGGGGATTGGGGACCGTCAACAATGCAAGTCCGCTCGTGGTCGTCGACGGTATGCCCGATGTGGATATCAACCGGCTGAATATGAATGATATCGAGTCGGTTTCGGTGTTGAAAGACGCTACATCTTCGTCCGTTTACGGATCGAGGGCGGCCAACGGGGTTATCCTCATTACTACCAAATCCGGTAAGGGGCAAGAGAAAGCGACGATCAACTTTACAGGAAACTACGGTATTCAGGTGCCGACAAGGGCCTACAATTTCCTACCAGACTACCCCCGGACGCTCACCATTCACCAGAGGGCGGCCGCTGTGAACACGTTACCGTCCAATTTTTATTTTCGTAACGGGACGATCGACCAGTGGATGGCGCTTGGCATGATCGATCCGAGGGCGTACCCCAATACCGATTGGTGGGATGTGGTAATGCGGACAGGCGCCGTGCAGAACTACAACCTCTCGGCCTCCGGCGGCGGCGATAAATCCAACTTCTTCATCTCGGTCGGACTCATGGATGAAAAAGGTTTGCAGATCAACAATGATTTCAAACGCTATAATGCGCGATTTAATTACGACTACAAAATTCGGAAGAATATCAATACCGGTGTAAAATTCCAGGGCAACTGGTCGAACCTGACTTATGCGCTGGAAGACGGATTCACCGACGACGCCTCGACCAATACGGCCGGTTTCGATATGCAATATGCCATTCCCGGTATTCTTCCTTATGATCCTGCAACGGGATATTTCGGTGGGGTAATGGCCTACAATGAAGATCCGCAGGCATATAATCCTTACACCTTGTACGTGAATTCACTGACCCGGCAAAACCGCCAGGAAGCCAACGCGAACATGTACATCGACTGGTCGCCGATCAAAGGTCTTACCGCCCGTCTGGACTACGCACTGAACTACTTTAACCAGTTCCGATGGAATGCGTTTACGCCCAATCAGGCGTACAATTTCCAGACGAATACCTTTGGAAGCCGGGTTTATGTCGGCCCCAATGCAGGTGTCGGCAACTTCACCAACACGGGCTACAAAACGCTTCTGAACGGGCGGTTGAATTACAATACGACCATCGCGAAACACCACGAGATCGGCGCCTTGTTCGTGTACAGCGAAGAATACTGGTACGACCGTTACCAGGCCACGTCCCGCAACGACAGGCTGCACCCGTCGCTGGCAGAAGTAGATGCAGCTTTGACGGACATTCAATCCACGGGAGGGAACTCTTCAACGGAAGGTTTGAGGTCATACATTGGTCGGGTCAACTATGCGGCATTTGACAAGTACCTGCTCGAAGTAAACTTCCGTTCAGATGGTTCTTCCAAGTTTCTTCCCGGCAGTCAATTCGGATTTTTCCCATCTGCTGCTTTGGGCTGGCGTTTCACCGAGGAGACATTTATCAGCCAGTTTACCAACAGATTTCTCACCAATGGTAAGATCCGCGCGTCCTACGGAAGTCTTGGTAACAACAGCGGCGTAGGCCGTTACGAGCAGCAATCAACGCTCGCCGCAGCGAATTATATGGTCAATGGCGGGATTGTGAAGGGTTTTATCAATAGAAAACTGGTTAACAAAGACCTTTCCTGGGAAACAACGAAAGTACTTAACTTGGGTCTTGACCTTGGTTTCCTGAACAACCGCCTCACCGCCGAGATCGATTACTACGATCGCCTTACGACGGGCATGAACCGGCCATCGGAAATGTCGATCCTGCTCACCGGGGCTTACGATGCGCCGCGGCGCAACATTGGCGACATGCGCAACCGTGGTATCGAAACAAACCTGACCTGGCGTGACCGGAAGGGCGCTGTCAACTATCTCTTGTCGGCCAACTTCTCCTATAACCGCACCAAACTGGAAGCCTGGAACGAGTTTCTTGGCCGCGGATGGACGTTCCTGAACATGCCGTACCACTTCCTTTACACTTACCAGGACCTGGGCATCGCGCAAACCTGGCAGGATGTGTACAATGCCACCCCGCAGGGCGCGTCTCCGGGTGACATTCTCCGGAAGGATGTGAATGGCGACGGTCGTATTTCGGATGAGGACAAGGTGGCCTTTCCCAACACCCAGCGCGACCGCCCGACCACCAATTTTGCGCTGAACGGAAATGTATCGTGGCGCGGCTTCGACCTCACTTTCCTGCTTCAGGGAGCAGCGGGCCGCAAGGATTATTGGATTAACATTTACAATAATACCTCTATCGGCAATCAGCGCTATGCGTCTACCCAGCAACACTGGGACAATCCCTGGTCGGTAGAAAACAGAGGCGGTGCGTGGCCGAGATTGAATGGCAATGCCAACAGGGAGGAGACTACCTTCTGGCTGGACAGCTTCACTTATCTGCGCCTGAAGAACATTCAGTTGGGTTACAACATCCCAGTAACCTGGACAAAAAAGGTGGGTATCAGCAACTTCCGGATTTTTGCGTCGACGGAGAACCTGGCTACCTGGACGAAGTTCCGTGGGTTGGATCCCGAAAAGGCCGGCAACAAGAGCGATGCGTATCCTTTGAACAAAGCCTATTCGCTGGGTATCAACATAGGTATTTAAAATGTCATTCTGATGAAAAGTATCAAATCCATATTATCGATAACGATGTTGACGGGAGTTTTGCTGACAGCGAGCTCGTGCGTCAAAGACCTGCTTGAACAAGATCCGACAACGGAATTGGGCGCAAGTGCATTCTGGAAAACAGAAGATGACGCGCTATTCGCATTGAATGGCGCCTATTCTTCCGTGCGCCCTCTTTTCGACCGCGATTATTACCTCGACGGTCACGGAGAATATGTACGGACGCGCGGCACCAGCGCTACCAACGAAAACCTGCGGCTCGGTGACGCCTACCACAATGGCGACTACAATCCATCGGGTTACGGCGATAATTTCGACAAAATGTACCGCTACCTCTATGGTGGCGTGAACCGCACGAACTATGTGATTGAAAATGTTACCAAAATGATCCCGACGGTACGGGCCGAATCTGTCCCGAGCCTGGAAGCGATCATCGGAGAAGCCCGTTTGCTGCGTGGGATGGTGTATTTCCGTCTGATTTCGATGTGGGGCGACGTACCCTATTTTACCAGGGTTGTGAATGACAATTCGGAAGTATCCGGTCTGACGCGCATGCCGATCGCGCAGGTGAAGGATTCGATCATGGCCGATTTTACTTATGCCTTGGACAAGCTTCCTGCCAAGTCGCCGGGGCCAGGCCGGGCCGGTAAGCCTGCTGCCCTGGCCTTCCGGGGCAAGTTGCAGCTGTACTGGGCATCCTGGAACCGTTTCGGCTGGCCTGAACTGGACACCTTCAAACCCGATGCCAATGCGGCCACGGCAGCTTACAACGCAGCGGCGGCGGATTTTAATTCTGTGATCAACGATTATGGCCTGGTACTTTTCCGCAATGGCGAACCCGGTGAAATCGACTCGCTGGGCAAAGCGGAAAAGCTGCCGAACTATTATTATCTGTTCACACCCGCTGCCAACAATGACCCGGAGATTATCATGGGCTTTACGCATGGCGGTACCGGCACGGGACAAGGCGAAGAGCTGATGCGCGATGTGGCAGGCCGCTCGCACGAAGGGTCACAATGCTGGGTAACACCACGCTACGAGATCGCCGACCGCTACCAATCCACCATCACCGGAGATTTCGCACCGAAACTCGTTCCGATGAACCCTACCACGGCAGGGGCGCGCACCGCCCTGAACTCGGCAGTGAACCCGCAGAGCTACAAAAACCGCGACTATCGGATGAAAGCTTCCATCATGTGGGACTATGAAATGAGCGTGGGGATGATCTCCCTGAAATCCACCGGCTGGGTTCCGTTCATTTACAGGACCTGGAATTCCCCGGTAACGATCGACGGAACGCGCTACACTTCGTACAACACCGACGGCAGTAATTCGGGGTTCGTATTTCGCAAGTTCCTTCGCAACTATCCCGGACAGGGACGTAGCGACGGCGACTACAATTTTCCCGTAATGCGATTGGCCGACGTGTACTTAATGTACGCGGAGGCAACCAACGCCGTGAAAGGCCCGACTGCCGACGCGATCGCACTAGTGAACAAGGTCCGTCATCGCGGCAATCTTCCTGCGCTGACCGCCGCAAAAACTGCCGGAGCCGCAGCGTTCTTCGACGCTATCGAGCAGGAGCGCATCATTGAATTGCTGGGAGAGGGTCACCGTGGTTTCGATATCCGCAGGTGGAGAGCGCTCGAACGGATCTGGGGTGCGCCGAATACCGACGGACTGTGGCGGATTGATACGCATGGCGCGAACCAGCAGCGATATTATCAGAACACGCCGGAAAGAACATACCAGCAGAATTACATTTTCAGGATTCCTCCGGGCGAACGCGACCGTAATCCTAACCTGACCCAGAATACGCCGTGGTTGTAATCCCCCGTGGCTTTTCAAAAACATTAGACAGTATTAAACATGTTAAAATACAGCAAATTATCATTTACTTTCCTGTTGGCGATCGCCATGCTTTTCTCATGCAAGGAAGATTTTCCTGTCGATGAAGACGGACTGCTCATCACAACACGGACCCAGTGCTATGTGAGCAATTTCGAACTGCTCGGTGCGGATTTCCAGACGGTAAGAGCGGAAAATGCGGTGATCGACACGACTGCCCAGACGATTGACGTGAAAGTGTTTTACGGAACAGATCTTAAAAACCTTTATCCGCAGTTTTCGCTGGTGACAGATGCCAAACTCGAACCAAAGATCACCGGTAAGGTCGACTTTTCTGACCTGGCGAATCCCAGGCAATATACCGTTGTCGCCGGTAACCGTCAGATCCGGAAAACCTATACGGTGAAAATTTCGGTGCAACAGCCGTAACCTCAAACACAGCAAAATTATGAAACAGAGATATTTAGCTTATTTATTCACCTTGATGGGGCTGGCATCGCTTTCTTCCTGTGAGGAGGAAGAATATGCGATCCCCGTAGCAAAACAAGAGCTTCAGAACGATGTGATCAAACGGACACTGGGGCCAAACCTGGCGGGGTTGGACATCGAATTCGCCTACGCGATGGCCCTCCCGCCTTCCATGGGAAAGCTGGTTTCGGCAGAAGTGGAAGCCAGCGTTGCCGGCGGAGAATCGACTTACCTGGAAAACAAATCGTATTACACGAACAGCAGCGGCGAGGACATCGGTATTGAAGTCGGCAGCAAGTCGGTGAATGCCGGTACTAAAACGACCGTTACTTTCACCCGGGACACTTCCGCGGCCACATTGCGCTACTTCTACCGCATCCCGTCCAATGCGAAAGGCCAGGAGGTTACCTTCAGATTCTCGGCAACGGCCAGCAACGGCCAGTCGGTGTCTTACTCGATGGGCCCTTATAAAATCGCAGAAATGGACATGGTCCTGGACCTGGATGTGAAGGACAGCACCAATGCATTCATTTCCATTGAGGACATGGCAGTCTATTCCGCTGCCGAAGCGGCTGCGAATGCGTCCAAAGTGGACCTGGTATACTTGTACCGCTCCATCCCGAAAATTTCATTTGCCCACGCGCTGGTGGCACCCTCTTCGACCACCTATCTGCCTGGTGTAATGCTCCCTGCCGGCGTAAACCGCAGTGCAAAGGTTCAGAAAGTGTGGAATCTCCGCGATCAGCATCTGGCCAGGTTGCAATTCGGGGTGTTTATCGACGACCTGGATTTCCAGCAGCTCAACATCGCCGATGCTCCCGATTACGCGATCAACCTGAAAGCGGAGGCGGGCGTATGGGTAGAAACACAAGATGGTAAATACCGCGCCTATGTATATGTCAACTCAGTGAATAACGGCTCAAAAAGCGCGAAAATTAGTATAAAGCGGTTTACAATGAACTAGTTATCCACCTCTATATTCCGTTTCCATTTTCCCGCTGCGCTTTGTTGTTTAACAAGGTGCGCGGGAGAATGTTTTAAATGTGCCTTGATATGAAAAAGCTATTCCTAAACCTCGTCCTGGCACTATTGGCACAGCCATTCAGCGCATGGGCACAAGACCCTTCCGGTGAAACCATTCTGAAAACCCTTCAAAAAGAACATCCCAGGATTCTCCTGCTCAAAGGAGAAGAGCAGGCTATTCTGGCTCAGGTTAAAAAATACCCCGAATGGAATCACGTGCACCAAACACTACTTTTCGAATGCGACCGGCTAATAGAGATTGCGCCGGTGGAGCGTGTCAAAATCGGCAAACGCCTGCTTGACAAGTCGCGGGAATGCCTGCGAAGGGTATTTATGCTTTCATACGCCTACCGGACTACCAAAGATGCGAAATACCTGAAACGGGCCGAGAAAGAAATGCTGGCAGTGGCTGCTTTTGAAGACTGGAATCCCACGCATTTCCTGGATGTGGCGGAGATGACGATGGCTGTTGCGATCGGATATGACTGGCTGTTCGACCAGCTTTCCCCGGAAACACGCAGCACCATCCGCAAGGCCATTCTTACCAAGGGGATCCAGCCTTCTCTGGACAAGCAGTACAATTGGTTTTTGCAAGCCGGACACAACTGGAATCAGGTGTGCAATGCGGGGATGAGCTATGGCGCGCTGGCCATTGCCGAAGACGAGCCTCGAATTGCAGGAGACATCATTGCCCGAGCCGTACAATCCATTCCGAAAGCCATGCTGCCTTCCTACAAGCCCGATGGCGCCTATCCGGAGGGGTTCAGTTACTGGGATTATGGGACGACATTCAATGTGCTCTTCAACAGCGCCATTGAAAAAGCACTTGGAACCGATTTCGGGCTTTCCGAATCGCCCGGTTTTATGCAAACCGCAGACTTTTTCCAAAACCTCACAGGCCCGACAGGTCAGGCGCACAACTGGGGTGACAGCGGATTGCGGGCAGGATTGAGTCCGGCCATGTTTTGGTTTGCAGAAAAATCCAAAGCGCCTTCGCTGCTGTGGAGTCAGAAGCAGCTTTTGTCGCAGAAATCGACAGGTTATGTCAAAAACAGGATCATTCCTGCACTGCTCGTGTGGGGTGCGAAAACGGATCTGGACGCCATTAAACCACCTGTTAAAAAACTATATATCGGCCAGGGCCCCTCGCCGGTTGCATTAATGCGTAGTTCGTGGACGGACTCCAATGCCGTATTCGTAGGCGTCAAAACAGGCTCGCCGGCTGTCAATCACGCCCACATGGACATTGGTTCGTTTGTGATCGACGCGCAGGGCGAACGATGGGCTATGGACTTTGGCATGCAGGATTACAATTCTTTGGAATCGAAAGGGGTGGATTTATGGAACCGCTCCCAAAACTCCCAGCGGTGGCAGGTGTTCCGGCTCAACAACTTCGCGCACAACGTTCCCTCCTTTAACGGGGCGCTTACCAATGCCAAAGGTTACGCGAAAATCGACGCCTGGGCGGACGAGCCTTCGCAAATGGCGGTGCTTACCGATCTTTCCGACATGTACACCGGGCAGGTAACGGCGCTGAAACGCGGGATCAGCATTAGAAACGGCGACTTTGTGGTAGTGCGGGACGAAGTGAAAATCGGAGAAAAACCGGCAGTCATGCGCTGGAATATGCTCACGCCGGCCACGGTGCGCATTGTAGACGGAAAAACGGTCGAGCTGAGCCAGCATGGGAAAACGATGCTGCTCATTTTTGAAACCGATGTAAAAATTGACATCAAAACCTGGCCTACTGACCCAACGCACGATTATGACGCACCGAATCCGGGAACCAATTTCGTTGGATTTGAAGCTGCGCTTCCGGCCCATGCGAGCGAGCATTTCAATGTGTATCTCACGAGCCGCGCCGGTGTAATGCCAACCAAACCTCTGGCCGAGTGGCCCGTCAAAACGCATTGATCATGAGAAAAGCACTATTCTTTTTACTGCTGCTGGCACAGGTAGGGCTTTGCCAACAGCTGCGCAAGCCAGGCGACAACCATTCGATCCCGGTTGTGGCGGGCACCGGCCAGCCCGATGCGGATCTTGAAAAAATCAGAAGCCAGGTCATCGCCGACCTACTCGCGCCGGACGTTCATGCGAATGAAGTGAAGACTTTGATCCAAAGCCAGAAGCCGGACGGAACCTGGCCGGGGATCAATTACACGGATGTTTCCCGCACGGGATTTGAGCATAGCCAGCATTTGAACAACTTGCTGGCCCTGGCCCGGGCATTTAAAAAGCCGGGTTCAGCTTACAGTGGTCATGCTGAGACAAAAAGGGCTTTTGCTCTGGCGTTGGACTACTGGCTGGCGCATGATTTCATTTGCGATAACTGGTGGTGGAATGAAATGGGTACCCCTAATCTGATGGTAAACATCCTGCTGGTGATGGACGAAGACCTCACCGAAAAACAACGAACCGAAGGTGTCCGCATCGCAGGCCGCGCCAACATGGAAGCGTCGGGTGCTCGTCCGGGCGGCGACCTCATCCAGATCGCGGGCATGCGAGGCAGGCAGGCGCTTTTGCAGCGCAATTCACAGGAGCTGGCGAGCGTGATAGACGTAATGGCCTCGGAGATCAAGGTATCGACGGGTCGTGGACTGAAACCAGACCTGAGCTTTCATCACCGCACCGACAATGTGATATCGACACTCGCCTACGGAACGGGCTATGCGAATGCATTTGCCTATTGGGCGGTCAAAACGGCGGAAACGCGTTACCACCTGCCCGACCCGCAGATGAAAATGCTGGTTGACTATTTCCTGGACGGCATCTGCCAGTCCCACATTTATGGTAAGTATCCCGATCCCGGAGCCGAAAACCGCGGCATATCCCGTAAGGGTGCATTGAAACCAGCCGGCCCCGAACTTGCCGAGAATCTGCTCGCATCGACCAGCTACCGGAAGCAGGAATTGGAAGATGTTATTAGAATCCGAAAAAACGAAGCCAAGGCAAACCGCACGCGCGACCATTATTTCTGGCATTCGCATTATTACACCCATCAGCGGCCAAATCACTTCGTGTCCGTGAGAATGCACAGCAAACGGGCCGCAAATATGGAGCAGCCACATAATGAAGAGGGACTGAAAAACCACCATTATGGCGACGGAAGCCAGTTTATTTCGATTACCGGAAAGGAATTTGATCAGATATTTCCTGTCTTTGACTGGCAGAAAATACCCGGAACCACGGTCGTTCAGAAAGCCGACGTCGCCCATTGGAAAGAACTGGCCAAACAGGGCAAAAATGACTTTACAGGCGGCGTCACCGACCAGCGTTACGGCGCGGCTGCATTTGATTTTGAAAGTGTGCATGATCCGCTGAAAGCGAAAAAGGCCTGGTTCTTTTTTGATCTTGAGGTGGTAAACCTGGGCGCAGGCATATCTTCTGAATCCGAAAGAACAGTGGCGACGACACTGAATCAATGCCTGTTGTCGGGCAATGTTACCACCGGCTCTAAGAGGAATATGACGGTTTTGAAAACGGGCGAGCACCAGCTCAACGCCATTGAATGGGTTCAGCATGGCGGCGTCGCCTACATTTTTCCCGAACCAGCCCGCATTCACCTGACCAATCAGCAGCAAACAGGCAGCTGGCGACAAATTAATCACCACTCATGGGCGACGGAAGAGGTAGTCAAACACGATGTGTTCAAGTTGTGGCTCGACCATGGCGTGAAGCCTGGTGGCGGGGCTTATCAATACATCGTTGTGCCTAATCTGGAACCCACAGATATCGAAAACTACCGTAAACAAGATAACATTCAGATCCTTTCCAATACGACAGAAATACAAGCTGTACGGCACAAGGGGCTGGGTATCACGCAGATTGTATTTTACAAGCCGGGCAAGCTTGCAATTCCGGGCAGTGTGACGGTTACCTCGGAAAACGCGGGTCTGGTGATGGTAAAAACAAAAGGAAAAACGGTGAGCGAGATTACCGTCGCCGATCCGACCCATCAGTTATCGACCTTCGATGTTGAAATCAATACAAAGATCAGGAGCACGGCACCTGCAACCCAAAGCAGATCCAAAGACGGCACGCTGCTGACAATCAAGCTTCCTTCGGAAGGTATGGCGGGGCAAAGTGTGAATCTGCCGATCCGCTAATGCCGGCTTAATCCAAAGAATATCAGAGAATAATATGAAGAGAATACGGATCTATACATGGCTGTGTTTTACGAATATGCTACTATCGAATGCGCAGCCGGTAGCCGCTCAAAAGAATGACCCGATCCGCAAAGTGGATGGTTACAAGGGAATCTGGTTTACGCTTGGGCAGCGATCAGAATATGGGGATAAATACTCGGGTGGGCTTGGGACTTACACGGCCAAACACATTCCGCTGTCGGTATACGCGCCGAAGGTGAACAAGACCTTTTTCGTATACGGCGGCACGACAGGGCCGGATCAACGCTATTTGCTTTGCATGATCGGGTCTTACGATCACAATAGCAATATGGTGAGTAAGCCGGTGGTGGTTTATGACAAAAAGGGCGAAAATGATCCGCACGATAACCCCAGTCTTGCCATGGATGACGACGGATACCTGTGGGTTTTTGTCAGCGGCAGAGGCAAGGTCCGGCCGGGCTTCAAATACCGCAGCAAACTTCCGTACAGCACCGCGGGGTTTGACCAGATCACGGAGGAAGAAATGACTTATCCCCAACCTAAATATGTTCCTGGAAAGGGATTTCTGCATCTTTTTACCAAATACACCGGCGTGCGCGAATTGTATTTTGAGACCAGTAAAGATGGGGTAAGCTGGACGGAGGACGTCAAGCTTGCAGGCATGAAGCGGCCCGAAGACAAGAACAGCGGACATTACCAGATCAGCGGGCAGCACGGCGAAAAGGTGGTGTTTTTCTTTAACTGGCATCCCAACGGAGACGTTGACCAGCGTACCAACATTTATTATTTGCAAACGACGGACTTTGGGAAAACCTGGACCAACGTGGAAGGGACGCCTGTGGAGATTCCGGTAACAGCCCCGCAGTCGCCGATCCTGCTGCGGGAGTTTTACAGTCAGAAGAAAAATGTCTACATCAAGGACGTTAATTTTGACGAAAAAGGTAACCCCATTGCGCTACACGTTTCCGGCACCGGCCACCAGCCGGGGCCGCATCATGGATTGAAGGACTGGTCGATTTTATACTACAATGGCAAAACCTGGGAGGACCACAAAATCACTACCTCGGATCATAATTACGATACGGGAAGTTTGTTTGTAAAGGGAAATGAATGGACAGTAGTGGCGCCGACGGAAAACGGTCCGCAGAAATGGGGAGCAGGCGGGGAGGTAGAGATGTGGAAAAGCACCGACAAGGGCAAAACCTGGAAAATGACTAGACAGCTGACGCGCAACAGTTCCAGAAACCATAATTACATCCGGAAGGTCGTCAACGGCCAGGATCCGTTCCTCTACTTCTGGGCCGACGGCAACCCCGACACAATGAGCGAGTCGCTGCTTTATTTCGGCAACAGCAAGGGAGATGTATGGCAACTACCGTATGAAATGACGGTGGAAGAAGCCGTACCTGTGAAATTAAACTGAGCGAAGGAAGACGCTCCGTCAAGTCGGACTTAAAAATGGCGGTGGCGAATATCACCAATGGCAAACCCGTCATTAGTATGAACTACCGGGTTTCCGGGGACACCATTTACTTCACCGGCGATCCGTCATGCGTACCTGGGTCGGTTGGAGCCTACAAGCTGACCTATTTTCAGGACTCTGTCCGCTTCGATGTGGTCGATGACACATGCAGCGTTAGAATCGCCAATACCGACAAAGTCCGCCTGGGCCGGGTGGACGGCAACACGCGGGCTGGTGCTCATCAAAAGGGCAGAGAAAAATGAACTGACCGGTAAAACATTCTCAGGCACGTATTACAGAGCCAATAACAATGTTCTGTGTCAGGATTTTTTCTATTTACTCCGGCCAATTTATTTCTCAGGGACAACCGTTTGCTGATCGGGATGACAAAAAATCATCCCCCCGAATACCGGGAGGGGATTAAGCAACATCTTACTACAACGTTTAATCTATACGATTAACCGCATTCAATTATAGCAATTTCATATTGTCCTTGAAAGTCTTAGAGCGGATTATTGAATTCATTTTCGACCAATAGCCGAATTATTTAGATGAATGACAATGTTTGTGAAGACGAATGCGACGCCCATCGACTAATAGGTACACATCAAACC
>DATMSL010000777.1:0-23340 GCA_035565435.1 Dyadobacter sp.
GCGGAAGCCCAGCCCGAATAGCCGATCTTTTGCAATGCCTTGTTCACTTCGGACCAGTTGCAGTCACCCTCCATGAACTCCACGTCGAAGCCCTTCCAGAGGCCGAGATCGTTCTGTTTTTTAAAGCTGAATTCTTTCAAATCCAGTTTAAGAATGCGCTTGTTCAATGCTTCGATCCACGAAACGGGCCAGCTGTATCGGAGCACGTTACCCACATCGAAATACCAACCTACCATGGGGTGCTTGAACTCGTCCACGTAACGGGCTGCTTCCAACGGACTGAGCAAAAACTGGTTCCAAACGTTCTCGAACGCGATTTTGACACCTGTTTTTTCACAAACCGGCAGCAGCTTGCGGATTTCCGCCTGCGAACGCTCGTATGCTTCCGCGTACGTCACATTCGCATTCACAACGCCCGGCACCACAAGTACGGTTGTTCCGCCGTATTGCTTGGTGTCGTACAATGCTTTTTCAATGGACTTCACGCATTCCTCACGCTTTTTAGGATCCGGATCGGACAATGGGAGTTTCCAGTGCATCGAGTTCACGGTTCCAGGCAGTTCGAGGCCCGTTTTGTCGCGCGCGGCCAGTACTTCCTTCATATCCAGCTTATCAGGCGAGTCAAGTTCGACGCCGTCGTAGCCGAGGTCTTTGAGGAGCTTGAATTTGTCCATGATCGACAAATCCTCCTTCACCATACCCCATTTAAGGCTTTTCTTCACCATCGGCCGTGCCGCCGCCGCAGGCATAGCAGCATTTGCTTCGGCGCTCGCCAGCACCGAAGAGCCCACCGCCACGGCAGATGCTGCCATGGCGGTGTTTTTTAAGAAATCTCTTCTTTGCATAAGGTATCAGGAGAATGCAGTGATACCTGGTTTGGCCACCTCTACAACTGGTGGTTTCATGTCAAAGCTGTAAGTATCAGGACCCAGCTTCTCGGTAGAGTTCAATGCCTCGTTCCAGGTAATGCGCTTGCCGGTATAGGCAGCCATTCTACCCATGATGGCGGTCAGCGTGCTGTGGGCCATGAACTCGCCGTCGTTGATCAGCTTACCGCTACGGATCGACGCAAACAGTTCGTTGTGCTCTGTCTGGTACATATCGTTTTGTGCACCCTCGTATTTCCATGGGTTCGCACCGGTGATTTCGTGGACGTTACGTGCACAGTTCACCATCGCTGATCCTTTGGTACCAAGTGTTTGTACCAGGTAGCTGTTTTCGCAGTTGGCCTGCTGACGTGAGTGATGGAAACCTTTCACACCATTGTCGTAATCGTAAACAACCGAGAAGTGGTCGAAGATGTTACCGAACAACGAATCGGTACGAACCTGGCGACCGCCTGTACCTACTGCTGAAACCGGCAGCTTGCCACCCATTGCCCACGCCATCATGTCGATGCTGTGTACGGCTTGCTCCACGATGTGGTCACCGGCGAGCCAGGTGTAGTAAGTCCAGTTACGCAATACGTATTCAGCGTCTGTCCAGCCCGAAACACGGGGGAACGACCACAGCGTACCGGTGTCGTAAGTGTTATAAATAGCCGTAATGTCGCCCACCGCGCCATCGAGGATCCGCGCGAAGCTCGCACGTTTCGGCTCGTGGTAACGCCAGCAGAAGCCCGACATCAGGGACACATTCTTTTGTTTTGCCAGTTTCGCTGCGTCCAGCACTTTGCGAACACCGGGAGCATCCACTGCCACAGGTTTTTCGCAGAACACGTGCTTACCTGCATTGATCGCGGCAGTGAGGTGCTCGGGACGGAAATGAGGCGGCGTAGCGAGCAACACTACATCCACACCTGAGTCCAGCACTTTTTTGAAAGCGTCGAAACCAATGAACTTACGCCCTTCATCCACTTTCACTTTCGGACCGTGCACTTTGGTAAGGTTTTCAAGCGACGCGTCCATTTTGTCTTTGAAAATGTCGCCCATTGCCCACAACACCACATTCGGGTCGGCTTTCAAAGCCTGGTTGGCAGCACCGGAGCCGCGGCCACCGCAACCGATCAGACCTACTTTGAGGGTATCGGCATTTACGCCTGCAAAAGCGCGATTGGGGTTCAGAATCGCAAAGGTTGGTAATGTGCTACCTGCCAATGCAACTCCCGCCATTTTCAAAACATCTCTCCGAGAAGTACTCATTGTCAATTAAGGATTAGGTGATGGAATGACTGTTTTTATTGAATTTTCTGTTGATTATACCAGTGATACAGGATCTTGAAGGCATTAAAGTTAATGCAAAACCTCAATATTTCCTGCTAATATAAACCAAAATTTCCATTTGCGTGCTCGACCACACACAAAAGTTATTACATGTTAATAATACAATTTATATAGTTTTATATCCCCGAACTTCCGTTTCCTGAATATGGTCCTTGAGAATTTACTGCTTATTATATCCCTCCTTTTTGTGGTTTCGATGCTCACGATGCTGAGCGAAAAAATCGGTATCTCCTACCCGATCTTTCTCGTCATCGCGGGCTTGCTGATCGCCGTTGTTCCAGGAATGCCCCATATCCAGCTTGAACCTGACTGGGTTTTCCTGATCTTCCTGCCGCCATTACTTTATGAGGCCGCCTGGAATACCTCCTGGAAAGATTTCTGGGCATCCCGGCGGGCGATCGGCCTGCTATCCATCGGACTCGTTGTATTTACCGCGACCGCCATTGCCTACATTAGCCACGCCCTCATTCCCGGTTTCACATTGGCCATGGGCTTCGTGCTCGGCGGCATTATCTCTCCCCCGGATGCCGTGGCAGCGACTTCCGTTCTGCACGGATTAAAGGTTCCCAAGCGTGTCGTCACAATCCTGGAAGGAGAAAGTCTTGTCAACGACGCCTCGTCGCTGATCGTTTTCCGCGTTGCGCTCGCAACGATCGAAACGGGCAATTTTGTGCTCTGGAAAGCAGGCGCAGATTTTCTGATGGTGGCCATCATGGGTATTCTCATCGGCCTGGCCATCGCGCATGTGCTGTACGTGGTGCACCGTTTTTTCCCGACTACACCAAGTATCGACACGGCGCTCACATTCATTTCACCCTATCTGATGTACATCGCGGCCGAGCATTTCCATTATTCGGGCGTACTGGCGGTGGTGAGCGGCGGGCTTTTCCTGAGCTTCCGCGCACACGAACTGTTTACCTACCAGTCGAGAATGCAGACCAATTATGTCTGGCAAACGGTGGTTTTCCTTCTGAATGGCATTGTATTTATACTGATTGGTCTGCAACTACCCGAAGTGATGAAGGGATTGCACGAGTACACGATTACCGACGTAGTGACTTACGCGGTCATTATCAGCATTGTTACCATTCTGATCCGCATTATCTGGGTTTTCCCCAGTACCTACATTCCCCGGATTCTTTTCAAATCCATCCGCAAAAAAGAAGCAAGGCCTGGTTGGCAACCCGTATTCATCGTCGCTTGGAGCGGGATGCGCGGCGTGGTTTCGCTGGCATCTGCATTGGCTATCCCACTTTTAATGAATGGCAAGGCTTTTCCGCACCGCGACCTGTTTTTGTTTATCACATTCGTGGTGATCCTTTTCACATTGGTATTTCAAGGGCTCAGCCTACCTTACCTTATCAAGTGGTTGAAAATTGAAGACGATGGCGACAGCCTGGAAAAGGAGAATGCATTGATAAACTCCCGACTGGCAACAGTGAGCCTCGACTACATGAAATCTAATTATGAAGGTGAGATACAGGATTTCGAACCGTTCCGGCTATTGAAAGACCGGTATGAGAAAATCGTCGAAATGGCTGATTACAAACTGCTTCATTCCGAAGACAACAGGTCAGTGAGCCACGTGCGCAAATACCGAAAGATGCTATTGGAAATTATTGAAGTAAAAAGGGAGGAAATTCTGAAACTGAGACAGGAGAGAACTTGCTCCAACGAGCTCATCAAGACCAAGGAACATGAACTCGATCTCGAAGAAGCAAGGCTCCGCAAGTCACCTTAATGTCAGGTCAATTCCACTCCACTTCCACTACGTAATCCCGGAGGTCGATGGTGGTGAATTTCTCGTTATTCTGGCGTTTGAGCGACACTTTACCATTTTGGACCTTCGCTACCTGCTGCGCGATTACGTCCTTTTGGTTTTTCTTGCGATAAATAGCGACCATCTGATCCTGGCTGGTTACATCTACCTCGTAAGTACGACCTTTAGCGGTTATCAGTTTGGAATTATTGGGCAAATACGGAGCCTTCGCCAATGCGAGCGCGCGAGAAGCCTGGGGTACGCCGTATCCTACAAAATTGTTGCCATAAGGATACAAATGCGAAGATTTCTCTATCAGTGAGATCAATTCTTTGTTCGAAAGCTGCGGATTGGCTTGTAACAAACACGCCGCAAAACCGGTAATCACAGGCGCGGAAAGCGATGTTCCATACAATGAGAAACACGAAACGTTGGGTTTCACGTAAGACAAAAACTCTGGCCCGACGCTACTGTAACCAATGCGGTTCCAAAGCTTACCATTGGTAGCGCCTACCGAGAGGACGCCTTTCGCATCGGCAGGAGCGGAAACAATGCCCCAGCTTTTATCGTCGCCCTCATTACCGGCGGAAACGATGATCATAATGCCTTTTTTATCGGAAGCAATCTGAGCCGCTTTGCTGATGGCGCTGGTTTTACCATCCATTTGCGACGGTTGGTAGTTCTCTTTCGGGTCCGAGAAGCCTTTGGCATAACCCAATGAAGTGTTGATCAAACGCACGCCGAGGCTGTCCATCCATTCCATCGCCGCGATCCAGTTATCCTCTTCACCGCGGTATTCGCGCATCGAATAATCGGTGCGGGCGAGGTAGAACTTCGCATTGGTAGCCATGCCATATTGTACCTGATCCTGGTAATCGATACCTGAAATCGCAGCGAGCACTTCGGTACCATGCATATCGGAGAATGACTCAGCAGTGCTGAACAGCAGATCGCCCGCGCGGCCCGGCTTCACGTAATCGCGAATGCCTAATATTCTTTTATTGGAAAAAACCTGGGAAAGCGAAAGCGAAGAGTCCGCCCCGTAGAAACCCGCGTCGATCACACCTATCGTTACGTCCTTGGCGGTGATATTTTCTTTCAAAAATGCATTGGCCTGTACCTGCGACATCACCGGCGCCATTTGCGCCTTTTCGATCGGCTGCGTGCGTGCGATGTAAAAGCCGGGATCGATCATGACCACGTCCGCCACAAAATCCAGCTCCCTTACTTTCATTGCTTGCTCGCTCGTAAGGTTGGCCGACACGGCATTCAGCCATTTGGAGCGGTTGATGATGTTGACGGATTGCCCGCGCAATGCTGCCTCATATTCCTTTTTTACCGGCAAATCGGTTTCGTCCGAAAGTACCAGACCTAATTTCTGCCTGTTTTCCAGCGTCAGCGCCGACACGGCAGGGCTTGTGGTCAGGTCTTTATTTTTCAGATAAATCCAATATTTCGGGCTTGCGGACATTACCAACGGCACAAATACAAACGCAAGCAAAAGCAATCTTCTCATCAACGGCATTAGTTAGGTATTCTTAATCAATTTGGTATAATAAAACTTTTAAAACTGCATTTACACGGCCTCAGACCATTCCGCACGGCGGCAAATGTTTAGAATTTTTGAACAAGATAAACGTAATTTTACAAATTAAATTACCGGATCCGAAAAAATACAGACATGCGATATTCCCCCATCGACCAAAAGCTATTTGTTGAAAACAGACGCCGTTTGACGACTTTACTTAAACCGAAATCACTGGCCATTCTCAATGCCAATGATATTATGCCCACCAATGCGGACGGGACTATGGGTTTCAAACAAAACAGCGATTTGTTTTACCTCACCGGCGTCGACCAGGAGGAAACCATCCT
This sequence comes from Dyadobacter sp., assembly GCA_035565435.1. Classification (GTDB taxonomy): domain Bacteria; phylum Bacteroidota; class Bacteroidia; order Cytophagales; family Spirosomataceae; genus Dyadobacter. Next base: position 5,857 of record DATMSL010000777.1, read on the forward strand.
GCTCGTCTTCCCCGACCACCCCGATCCCAAGTTCCGCGAGGTACTTTTCCTCCGCGAAACCAACGAAATCATCGCCGTTTGGGAAGGCGAAAAACTCACAAAAGAGCAAGCCCGCGAAGCTACCGGCATTCAGAGCATTTACTGGACGCACCAGTACGAAACCGTGTTCGGCAACATCGTTTTCGAAGCCGAGCACGTGTATCTGAATACGAACGAGCACACCCGCAACGACTCGTACGTGCAGTCACGCGACGCGAGGTTTATTGAGGATTTCAAAAACCGCTATCCGCTGCACCACCTCGTGCGCCTCGCACCACTCATGCACCAGTTGCGTGCGGTGAAGCAGCCCGAGGAAGTTACATTACTGCAAAAGGCTTGCGACGTTACGAAACTAGGTTTTGAAAGGGTCTTGAAATTCGTCAAACCGGGCGTGCATGAATTCGAGATCGAAGCCGAGTTGCTTCATGAATTCGTCCGCAACCGTTCGAAAGGCTTTTCCTACCAGCCCATTATCGCTTCCGGCGCAAATGCCTGCGTGCTGCACTACATTCGAAACGACCAGGTTTGCAAAGATGGCGACATGCTCCTGCTGGACGTGGCGGCCGAATACGCCAACTACGGCGCCGACCTCACCCGCAGCATTCCCGTGAACGGCCGCTTCACCAAGCGCCAGCGTGATGTGTACGACGCCGTTCTACGCGTTTTCAAAGCCGCCAAAGGCCTGCTCGTTCCCGGCAACATCTGGGACGAATACCACCAGGAAATCGGCCGCATTATGGAAAGCGAGCTCATCGGCCTGGGCCTGATCACCAAAGAAGACATCGAAAAGCAGGACCCCGACCTGCCGGCCTACAAAAAATACTTCCCTCACGGAACCTCCCACTTCCTTGGCCTCGACATCCACGACGTGGGCAACAAATACCGCCGCTTCGAAGCAGGTATGGTCTTCACCTGCGAGCCGGGGATTTACATTCGGGAGGAAGGGTTAGGCATTCGTTTGGAGAACGACATTCTGATCACGGAGAACGGGAATGTGGATTTGATGGCGCATATTCCGTTGGAGGCGGAGGAGATTGAGGAGTGGATGAATGCTAAGTGATTCTTTGTAAATTTGTTGGGTATTGATTGTTGTTACATGCCTACGGCATTTCAACACATTGGTCGGCTATTATTTTCTACCAATGTTACATCGCTAACGCGATTTGATCATGAAAGGAGAGAGTGCCGCTAGGCACGGAATATTGGTAGTAAGAGTAGAAACCGTTCAAATTGGAAATCCCGTAAGGGACGTAACAACATTAAAAACACTTTTAAATTAAACATACGCTATGATCAAAAAGGAAGAACTCTCCGCACAAGAAGCTGTAACCGAGGCTAAACGCTACCTGAACAATGCAAAAGAAATCCTGCGCGAAAAAGGTGCAAAAGTGGAAGGACACTATCGGGACTCGAAATATGTAAAAATGGCTGGACATACTGCCTACACCGGTGTGCTTTTTGCATTAGACCATTACTTTGGTAAAAAAGCGAAAGGCCGCAAGGACGTGGATTGGTACAGGATCAACATTTCGAAAGAAGACCGAAAAATACTCGACTCTTTCGAAACGGTTCATGAACAGCTACACCTCGTTATGACATACGATGGTGCGGGGAATGAAGAAGTTGTCAAAATCGGATTCAGAGAAGCCGAACGCATCATCGACTGGGTCGAAACGCGAACAGCGGCCGCCTGAAATTGAAAATCCCGCAACAACACTAAAAACCCATATAACTTAAACATACGCTATGATCAAAAAGCAGGAACTCTCCGCACAAGAAGCTGTAACCGAGGCTAAACGCTATTTAAACAATGCAAAGGAAATCCTAAGCGAAAAGGGCGCCAAAGAGGATGGTTTTTACCAGGATTCCAAGTATGTGAAAATGGCCGGGCATACTGCCTATTCCGGCGTTCTTTTCGCGCTCGACCATTATTTTGGCAAGAAAACCAAGGGCCGGAAGGATGTGGATTGGTACAAGGCCAACCTGTCCCAGCAGGATAAAAAGATGTTGCAGACGTTTGTATCCGTTTATGAACTATTACATCTTGTGATGGCGTACGATGGCGTGGGAGATGCTGAGGTTGTAAAGCTTGGCTTTCAACGAGCTGAACTAATCATCGACTGGGTAGAGCTGCGTTCGGCAGCCTGAGCTGTAAGATTACAACATTGCGAGCCGGGAGATTCCGCATCTGCCCGGCTTTATTTATGAATACAAAACACATTGAATGGAACTCCTTCCCGAAGACATTTATAAGCTCCTCATCTCATTCGCCCTCGGCGGGATCATCGGTGCGGAACGCGAGTACCGTAGCAAATCGGCCGGGTTGCGGACGCTGATATTGATCGCGATGGGGTCGACGCTTTTTACGATTCTTTCCATTAAAATCAGTTCGGATGCAGGGCGGATTGCCGCTAATATCGTTACAGGTATCGGTTTTATCGGTGCTGGGATCATTTTCCGGGAGAATAACCGGGTAGTCGGGATTACGACGGCGGCGATCGTGTGGGTGACCGCGGCGGTGGGGATGGGCATCGGCGCCGGATTTTATGAGGTGACAATCTGCTGTTTCGTGATTTCAGGGATGACGCTAGTGATTTTGTCGCCCGCCCAGAAGTTCATTCGACGAAAAAGCCAGATACGGAACTACCGGCTAATGTGTGTTTACCAAAAAAGGACGCTGAAAACGTACGAGAACCTTTTCAAGGACTATGACCTGAAAATCCTCCGCGGCGAACAAAGTCGCATTGGCACTCACATTACCGGCAACTGGACTTTGCAAGGCTCCGAAAAAATGCATGAGAAACTAACCCACCACTTGCTCAACGATACGGATATCCTCGAATTTGATTTTTAACCATCAGTTACAAATGATATTAGTTTTTTATTAAAACTGATATCAATCATCCCTGATGGGAGCCAAAAAGCACCTTTATAACGTTATAAATGGCCGGCAGGAAACTTTATACTACAAAACAGGCATTATAGCAATAACCCACGTCCTCAAAAGATTTACACGGTGTGAGCCGGTAAACGGGATCACAGACAATAGTTATGTCCGATATTATTAAACAAAAGATCTGGGAGATCATCGCTGCGAACACTTCCGCCGAGGAGGCAGGATGGTTGCAGCAAAAAGGTTCTTCTACACCCATCGACCTGATGACGGCCTTCGTGGCAGCCCCCAGGTTTTTATCCAAAAAAATCATTCATTCCTCCGATGCCGAAAAGGCCGCATTGAACCTTGAAATACCGGGCTTTTCAGTCGATGGCTGGTCGCTCGTAAGGCTTAGCCGCGTTTGGCTGCTCACGCAGCTCGATCCTTCGGACAAGGACAATTATGTTAAAAACATTGAAACACTGTTCGATACGGCGGAAATGAACGAGCTGGTGGCACTGTATTCGTCATTACCGTTGCTTTCCTATCCCGATCAGTGGCTCTTCCGCGCAACGGACGCCGTGCGATCGAATATGGGTTTTGTATTTGATGCGATTGCATTGCATAACCCCTACCCTGAGAAATATTTCAGCGAACTGGCCTGGAACCAGCTGGTACTCAAAACGATATTCAACGACAAGCCCATCCATTTTATAGAAGGCCTGCAAAACCGCGCGAATGAAAAGCTTGCAGTGACACTGTCGGATTTCGCGCACGAGCGTTGGGCGGCAGGGCGCAGCGTGCCTGCACAGGTGTGGCGGCTCACCGGAAAGTATCTGACTCCGGCGCTTCTGCCCGATATGCAGCATTTATTTGATTCCGAAAAAGAAGAAGATCGTAAAGCGGCTGCACTGGCTTGCAATGAAGCGACGCTGCCGGCGGCCAATTACCTTTTGGCTAAATACACCGATCTGGAAAAATCAGTAAAATCCGGCGCATTGACCTGGGCCGATCTTGAACATTGACATTATGTGCGCTAATCATACAGAAATACCCCCTAACCCTTCGCATTTCGAAGATAGCGAAGAAGCTAACCAGGCCCCCGCACATCGCGACATTGCCTGGAACGATTACAAGGACCTCATCAAAGGAATGCGCTTTTTCGATCCGCACATCCACATGGTGTCCCGCACGACCGACGATTACCAGGCGATGAACCAGGCCGGTATCGTAGCGCTCATCGAACCCGCATTTTGGGTCGGCCAGCCGCGCACGGGTTTATCGACATTCAAGGATTATTACAGCAGCCTGGTAGGATGGGAACGATTCCGCTCCTCGCAGTTTGGGATAAAACACTACTGCACCATGGGCCTGAACTCCCGCGAGGCGAACAACGAGCCGCTGGCGGAGCAGGTAATGGAAATTTTACCACTTTACATTTATAAAGAGGGTGTCGTAGGTGTAGGCGAGATCGGTTTCGACGACCAGACGCCCGCCGAAGAAAAATATTACCGCCTGCAACTGGAACTCGCGAAAGAAGCGAAGCTACCTGTGCAGATTCACACGCCGCACCGCGACAAGAAGAAAGGTACCGAGCGCAGTATGGCCATTGCATTGGAACATGGTATCGACCCGTCGTGGGTAATTGTGGACCATAACAATGAAGAGACCGTGAAAAGCGTGCTCGACCAGGGTTTCTGGGCGGCGTTTACCATTTATCCATTTACCAAAATGGGTAACGAGCGGATGGTGAAAGTGGTGGAACAATATGGCCCTGAACGTATTATGATCAACTCCGCCGCCGACTGGGGCATTTCCGACCCGTTGGCGATCCCGAAAACAGCCGCGTTGATGAAAATGCGGGGTATTTCGGACGAAACAATCCGGCTCGTCACCTACCAGAATGCGATCGACGCATTCGGCAAAAGCGGACAGATCGACGTGGCCGACTTCGAATCAGGCTACGCCGTCGATCAGACGGAGAAATTCCATGGCAACAGCATTTTGAGAGGTGGCCAGCAGCCTGCTCCGGTGAAGGATTTTTTAGTGATCAATTAAAGTGAGCAGCCTCAAACCTTATTTGCAGCTGACGCGCCCGGCCAACCTGGTCACCGCCATCGCGGACATTCTGGCCGGTATGGCCATCGCGCAGTTTACCTTTTCGGATTTTTCGCCTGCATTACTCGTACTTTCCACGCTCGGCCTCTACGGCGGAGGCGTGGTGATGAACGACGTTTTCGATGCCAAACTCGATGCTGTGGAACGGCCCGAACGGCCTATCCCAAGCGGGAAAGTGCCACTGGCACAGGCTGCTACGATGGGCATTTCGCTATTGTTACTCGGCATTATTGCGGCAGGAGCATTCAGTTTACAAAGCGGGATGATTGCCGTGGTGGTCGCGATGCTGACGGTTTTATACAACCGTTTTGCCAAACATCACGTGTTCTTCGGCCCGCTCGTGATGGGCATGTGCCGGGGAGGCAACCTCATCCTCGGTATGAGCGTCCTGCCCGAATCGTTTCAGCAATGGGCATTCATCGCCGTTTTCCCGATCATGTACATCGGCGCGGTCACGCTCATCAGCCAGGATGAGGTGCATGGCGGCAAAAAGCGTACATTATATATAGCGGCATTCCTTTACCTGGCCGTGCTCGCGGCGCAGTTGACGATTGCGCAGGGAAAGGGTAATCTGCTTTTCACGATTCCATTTGTATTGCTGCACGCCTGGTTCATTTTCCGGCCTCTTTGGAATGCCATACAGAATCCGATCGGCCCACTGATTGGCAAGGCTGTGAAAGCGGGAGTTATCTCCTTAATAGTGATGAATGCTTCCTGGTGTGCTGCATTTGGCTTGCTACCTATTGCCATTGCGGTGCTCGCATTGCTACCGCTTTCGATGTATTTGGCGAAGGCATTTGCGGTTACTTAAATAACGGGATGAAGGGGAGGAAGGAGAATGGAGGAAGGGTGGCTTCGGGCTAATAAATAAATTGGACGATGATGGGACGGGGAAAACCTGTTAATTTTAGTCTTTATATCAATGATTTTGAGCTGCGTTTGAACGGATAGTGCTTTCAAACGTTTTAATGTTAAATACCCATTTTGCGTGTAATGCCAGATTCAATGCAAACCATAAAACAACGTTTCCAGGTGGAATACAATTATGCCGTATTCTTCACCCAACACCTTTTTGACACCCAGAACCCGTTACTGAAAGATTTTTTTCAAGAATATACCGAGCAGGGCTTTCAACGCAAGGCCCTGGTGATCGTGGACGAGGGGTTTGAACAGACACAGCCGGATTTGAAAAACAATATCCGCACCTATTTCGCACAAAATGTGACGCACATCCAGCTCGCGCCCGAAATCATTTCCGTGCCGGGTGGAGAGGCTTGCAAAAATGATCCGTCGCAATTTGATAAGCTCGTGGAGGCTGTCGATGTTTTTGGGATCGACCGCCATTCATTTGTAATAGGCATCGGCGGTGGCGCCGTGCTCGATCTCGTGGGTTACGCAGCCGCGGTTTCGCACCGGGGTATCAAGCTGATCCGCATTCCGACGACCGTTCTGGCACAGAACGATTCGGGCGTTGGCGTTAAGAACAGCATTAATTTCCACGGCAAAAAGAACTTCCTCGGCACATTTGCACCGCCGGTGGCCGTTTTCAATGATCTTACCTTCCTCCGCACGCTCGACGACCGTGACTGGCGCGGCGGGCTCGCGGAAGCCGTGAAAGTGGCATTAATTAAAGACCAGGCATTTTTTGAATGGATCGAAGAGCACGCATCGGCATTGGCAGCCCGCGACGAAGAGGCCATGGCCTACCTCATTCACCGCTGCGCCGAAATGCATACCGACCATATTGCCGGCGGTGACCCGTTCGAATTCGGTTCTTCGCGGCCATTGGATTTCGGTCACTGGGCTGCGCATAAGCTGGAATTTTTGACCAATTTCGAAGTCCGCCACGGCGAAGCGGTGGCCATCGGCATTGCGTTGGATTGTGTGTATGCTAATAAAATCGGGATGCTCGCCGAGGGTGATTTGCACCGCATTATAGATGTGCTTACCAAAGTAGGTTTTGAACTATACCATTCCAAACTGGCTGAAAATGACAAAATCAACCTCCGCAACGGCTTGCAGGAATTCCGCGAGCATTTGGGCGGCAGGCTGACCATCATGCTCTTGGAAAAAATTGGAAAAGGAGTGGAAGTGCATGAACTGGACGCCGACATCATCGCACAGTCGGTGGATTACCTCGAAAGTTCCAAAATTATCCCTGCATGATCACGCCTTTCGGACACCTTACCTATTGCAGCAATATCCATCCCGGTGAAAAATGGGACGACCATTTCCGGTCGCTGCGAGAAAGCATTCCTTACATCCGCGAGCAACTGGCACCCGGTAAGCCTTTCGGCCTGGGGTTGCGCGTCGCAAACGAAGCATCTATCGAGCTGAGCAAGCCCGAAGTGTTAGCCGAGTTCAAAAACTGGCTCGACTCGCAAAACGTGTATGTGTTTGTGATCAATGGCTTTCCTTACGGCGGGTTCCACAACACCCGCGTGAAGGACGACGTGCACACGCCCGACTGGACGACCGCCGACCGCCTCGCGTACACGAAACGTCTTTTCAACATCCTGGCGGCGCTATTGCCCGTTGATATGCACGGAGGCGTTTCCACTCCGCCATTATCATACAGACTTTGGTGGAAAACCGAAGCCGACAAGCAGCAAGCTACCGAAAAAGCAACCGATCATATTCTGGAATTGCTCGACGAGTTGATCCACATTGAAAAGGAAACCGGGAAGTTCCTGCATTTGGACATCGAGCCGGAGCCGGACGGCATTCTCGACAATACCGAGGATTTCGTAACCTGGTATACCAATCTCTTGCTTCCGAAAGGCACTATTTATCTGGTAGAAAAATACGGAATCGATGGTGAAGCGGCACAAGCGCTGATCTTGAAACACATTCAACTGTGTTACGACATTTGCCACGCTGCGGTAGGTTTTGAAAAACCGGAAGATATTCTCGATTCTTTGAATGAATACGGCATTCAGGTTGGCCGCATTCAGGTGAGCTCGGCTTTGAAAGTGAATTACGCCAGCGAACGGGAAGTGAAGCGCAAAGCCATCGAGACCTTCGACGAGCCGGTTTACCTGCACCAGGTAGTTGCCCGCCATGATGACGGCCATTTCACGCATTATCCCGATCTCAAAGAAGCGCTGACCGACTGGGACGACACCCACGAAGAATGGCGCGTGCATTTCCACGTCCCGCTGTTTGTGAATACCTACGGCGTGCTCGATTCGACACAAGGGGATATTGTTCAAACTTTGGCATTGCAAAAAGAAGCGCCTTTCTCAGCATACCTGGAAGTGGAAACCTACACCTGGGGCGTGCTGCCCGAGGACATGCAGAAGCCGATCGGCGAATCCATCGTGCGTGAGCTCGAATGGGTGAAGAAAGTTTTGAATTATGAATAAAACCGTAGTTATAGATATTGTAGGACTAAGCGCGAATCTGGTCGGTGAGCATACACCGTTTTTGGATGCTTATGTCAAAAAGCGGCATTTGACGCCTATTAAACCCGTTTTACCTGCTGTTACTACTACCTCACAGAGCACTTATGTGACGGGTAAATGGCCTGCGGAAAACGGGATCGTTGGGAATGGCTGGTATGACCGCGAAGATTCGGAAGTAAAGTTCTGGAAGCAATCGAACAAGCTTGTGCAAGGCGATAAAATTTGGGATAATGCCAGAAAACAGGATCCCAATTTTACAGTTTCGAAAATGTTCTGGTGGTATAATATGTATTCTACCGCCGACTGGTCGGTAACACCGCGGCCGCAGTACCATGCCGACGGCGTGAAAGCGCCCGACTGCTACTCCTATCCGCCAGAATTGCGTGATGAACTACAAGCCGAACTCGGCCAGTTCCCGCTTTTCAATTTCTGGGGACCGAATGCGAATATCAAATCCACCCGCTGGATCGCCGACGCTTCTATGTCGGTCGAAAAAAAGCATAATCCTACGCTGACGCTCATTTACCTGCCGCATCTGGATTACTGTTTGCAAAAATTCGGCCCGGATTTCTCTAAGATCAGCAAGGAGCTGAATGAGATTGATGAGGTAGTCAAAGACCTGATTCAATTTTACGAAGCGCGCAATGCGAAGATTATTCTCCTTTCGGAATATGGTATCAATGCAGTCAATAACCCGATCCATATCAACCGCATTCTTCGTAGTGAAGGGCTGATCTCCGTGCGTAACGAGCGCTGGTATGAACTGCTGGACGCAGGTGTTTCCAAAGCATTCGCCGTTTCTGACCACCAGATCGCGCATGTTTACCTGAATGATCCTTCCGTGAAAGAGCGGGTAATGCAGGTTTTGAAAAAAACACCGGGTATTGACCTTGTTCTTGATAAGGAAACACAAAAAGAATACCATATCGATCACGCTCGCTCGGGGGACATTGTAGTCGTGGCGAAACCGGATAGCTGGTTTACCTACTACTACTGGCTCGACGACGCCAAAGCGCCGGATTACGCGCATTTGGTAGACATTCACCGCAAGCCAGGTTACGATCCGGTGGAGATGTTTATGGACCCCAAAAATCCATTGATCAAACTGCGTGCGGGCTACAAACTAGCCCGGAAACTGCTTGGTTTCAGATACTTGATGGATGTCATTCCGCTCGATGCCACATTAGTAAAGGGTTCACACGGAGGCATTAACATTCCCAAAGAGTACTACCCGATCATCGTCACCGACGAGGCCGCTGAAAAGCCCGAACTAGAAGCGGTAGATGTGTATGATGTGATCTGGAAACACCTGATTTAAAACCCATTCCAAAAACAAATAGGCTTTCATGACGTTGTCTTAGAAACTTACTACTACGACCTCATGAAAGCCATGCTTCGCCTGACGCTCATCCCGTTGGCCCTCGCCATTGCAGTATTGGCCTGCAAATCCGACGATCCCCAAACACCCGAAGATCGTTTCCCCGAGGATTCCATTAATTCAAAAGATATTTTTCCTGCATTGACATTCAGCCAACCGGTAGATCTCTTGCAGGCTCCGGGTGATAGCAGCCGGTTTTTCGTCGTCGAGCAAGCCGGGGTGATTAAAGTATTTTCAACTGCTGAAAATGTCTCTTCCAGTTCCACTTTTCTGGATATCAAAAGCAAAGTACGGTCGGGCGGCGAGCGTGGCTTACTTGGCCTCGCATTTCACCCGGATTTTAAAACCAATGGCTATTTTTTCGTCAATTACACCTCCGGCACACCGCTGAGAACGGTGATAGCACGTTACAAAGCCACGAGCGCTACACAAGCCGATCCGGGGAGCGAAGCGGTTTTGTTTACATTCAACCAGCCTTATGATAACCACAATGGCGGCTCAATGCAGTTCGGGAAAGATGGCTACCTCTACATTGCCACCGGCGACGGCGGCAGTGGCGGCGATCCGCAGAACAATGCGCAAAATTTGAAAAGTCATTTAGGCAAAATCCTCCGCGTGGATGTGAACGGAACGGCGAAAGGTAATTACAGCATCCCGGCTGATAATCCATTCGTAGCCGGCACGACCGGCAATCTGCCTGAAATCTACGCCTACGGCCTCCGCAACCCCTGGCGGATCAGCTTTGATACTAAAACCGGCAAACTTTTCGCGGGCGATGTAGGCCAGAATAAGCGCGAAGAAATCGACATTATCACCAAAGGCGGCAACTACGGCTGGCGCATGAAGGAGGGTATCGATTGTTACAATCCCTCCTCCAACTGCAATGCGCAGGACCTCATCGAACCCGTTCACGATTACAGCCAGGATAATGGCGACCGCTCCATTACCGGCGGCTATGTGTACCGCGGCACAGCCCTTCCCGCGCTCGCGGGCAAGTACATTTACGGCGACTACGTGAGCGGGCGCTTATGGGCGCTCGAACTCGACGGCGACACCCGCAAATCCAACACGCTCATCCTGGAAGGCAAGGGCAATATTTCATCTTTTGGCCAGGATATCAACGGTGAAGTGTACTATTTGAACTACGGCGCAGGCAAAGTGATGAAGGTGGTTAACGGAAATTTAAATTGAAAAATTAACCGGTCGTCCTATCTTTGCCGGAAATTTAAACCTATTAAAATGTCTAAGGTTCTTATCATTGGCGCAGGTGGTGTCGGTAGTGTTGTGGCACACAAATGCGCATTGAACAGCAATGTTTTCACCGAAATAATGCTCGCCAGCCGCACCAAGGCGAAATGTGATAAAATAGCAGCCGAAATCAAGGAAATGCACGGGGTAACCATCCAGACTGCACAGGTGGATGCCGACATCGTGGCCGAAACGGTTTTGCTCATCAAACGTTTCCAGCCGAAAGTGCTTATCAACGTGGCGCTGCCTTACCAGGATCTGACGATCATGGATGCCTGCCTCGAAACCGGCGTGCATTACCTCGATACCGCCAATTACGAACCTAAAGACGTTGCGAAATTCGAATACAGCTGGCAATGGGCATACCAGGAGCGCTTCAAAGAGGCAGGACTGATGGCCGTGCTCGGTTGCGGTTTCGACCCGGGCGCTACGCAGGTTTTCACCGCGTTCGCTGCCAAGCACCAGTTCGACGAGATGCATTACCTGGACATTATCGACTGTAATGCAGGCGACCACGGAAAAGCGTTTGCGACTAACTTCAACCCCGAAATCAACATCCGCGAGATCACCCAGCCGGGCCGCTATTGGGAAAACGGCGAATGGGTCGAGATCCCCGCAATGTCTATCCATAAACCGATCGATTACCCGGGCATCGGACCGAAAGAGAGCTACGTGCTGTACCACGAAGAACTCGAATCGCTCGTAAAAAACTTCCCTACCCTGAAACGCGCGCGTTTCTGGATGACGTTCGGCCAGGCTTACATTACGCATTTGAATGTGCTTGAAAACGTAGGTATGACGAGCATCAAGCCGATCAAATTCAACGGTATCGACATCGTTCCTTTGGAATTCCTGAAAGCGGTATTGCCTGCTCCCGATACTTTGGGCGAAAATTACTCAGGCCAGACGTCCATCGGCTGCCAGATCAAGGGTATCAAAGACGGTGAAGAAAAGACCTATTACGTTTGGAACAACTGCGACCACGCCGAATGCTACCGCGAAGTACGCGCGCAGGCCGTGAGCTACACCACAGGCGTTCCCGCGATGATCGGTGCCATGCTGATGCTGACGAACGACGAATGGATGAAGCCGGGCGTTTATAATGTAGAAGAACTGAATCCGGATCCTTTCATGGAGCTGCTGAACGTCCACGGTTTGCCGTGGCACGAGGCGGTGAACATCGAGCTTCCCCACGAATATTGATAAATGCAAAGAGGCGGTTTTCGAACCGCCTCTTCTGTTATCCTTCCATCGTAATCACCGCCCGGGTACAAACCCCTCCTATCGGGGGGTTGAATTTCGAAACTTTCACAGTCACCTTCTCGACTGTCGGGTAATGCTCCCGTATTTTTTCAATCACATTAAAACCAATGTGTTCCAAAAGCTTGGCCGGCTCTTTCATCACCTTGGCTGTGAGCTGGTAAATGGTTTCGTAATTGACGGTCTCACTCAGCTTATCGTGCTGCGCGGCACGGAAAAAGTCGGTGGTAATGGTAATGTCCAGGGCATATTTGTTTCCGATGCGTTGTTCTTCGGGGTAGTAGCCGTGGTATGCAAAAAATTCGAGTCCTTCGAGACTGATCGTTCCCAATGGTGGTTATTAGATTTGGTCAAAAAATGAACCGCCGCCTGATTTCTTCGGCGGGCTGCTTTCTCTCGGCCGGTTGATACCCGCCGAAGAATCCCTGGCCTTCTCTGCCACTTTGTGCATTTCCGCGAGTACCTCTTCGGCTTCGTCGGCCGCGGTCCGCTGGGTTTGCCTTGGTCTGTTGTAGGCAACCGGTTCTTCACGCACCGGCTCCGGCTCGGGAATTGGTGCCGGTTCAGGTTCGGGTTCCGGAACTGCCGTAACGACGGGCGCGACAGCCTGGATTTCTTCTTCCGGTTCAACCGCTCCGGGCAGTTCAGGATCCACCTCAAAAACCGGTTCCGGCTCTGGCTCGTGTTCCTCCGCTATTTCGAACACTACTTCAGGTTTATCGTCCTGCAACACTACTTCCACTTCCGGGGTGGCCGGCTGTTCGGCAGGCTCTTCCACCTCGATTTTCACCGGTGCCTGATACAGCGGCTTCTTCGGAATTTCGATCTCCGCGATATGCTTTTTAATATCCTCCATTTTATTGAGGACCGATTCTTTATCATATTTCTGTTCGAAACGTTCGACGGTTTCGAGCGCACTGTTCGCCAATGAACTGAGCTGGACGATCAGGTTATCGCGGAAGTTTTCGATCGCCCGGAAATCGCGTTCCTGGATTTTCACTTCCTGGGCAAAATCCTCCTTAAATTTAGAAAGCCGATCTTCGGTTTGTTTGATAATCTGACTGGTCCGCTGCTCCGCTTCTGTTACCAGATCGTTCGCTGCGACGCGCGATTCTTCTATTCTTTTTTCGGCATTTTCGTTAGCTTCTTTCTCGATTAACTTGCTGGTATCTTCGGCTGCTTTTAAGGTTCTGAATAACGTTGATTCGATATCTTTCAACTTCGCCAGTTCCTTCTCCGCGTATTCCAGCTGCATCTTCAGCAAGTTGTTTTCGCTTGAATACCGCTCCCATTCCTGAGACAAAGAGTTCAGGAAAGCATCTACTTCGTCCGGGTCATAACCTCTGAAAATCTTTTCAAAAGTGTGCTTGCGTATCTCAATAGCGGATATTTTCATGATGCATTCTATGCTTTGATGCCTAGTTAAAAACGGTCGTGTAAGTTAAAGATATATGATTCATTTTTCAAAGTATTTACCAACATTACCATATTACAAGTATTGGCTTACGCGACCTCCCAAACCGATATCATGCGGTCGTCGCTGCACGAAATCAGTTGATCCTCAAAACCCGTCCAGAGCAGTTTATTCACAGACGTACCATGCCCCGCATGACGTGCCCGGTCGATAATTTTTTTCAACTTGAATGTGGCTGCATCCCACAATTTGATGGACTTGTCCATACTGCAAGTAGCGAAGAGGGAGCGATCGGGACTGAATGTAATGTCGTTGATCGCATACATGTGCGCGGGAATGTCGGAGACGATGCCGTATGCATCATTGACGTCCCATATTTTCAGGTGCGCGTCCCGCCCGGTGGTGAACAGGTATTTACCGTCCGGTGAATACTTAACGGAAAATACGGAGTTTGTATGTGCCTGAATGGTCTTTTTTAATTTAAACCCATCCAAATCAAAGATATGGACGTTGCAATCGCTATCGCCGGTTGCAAATTCGTGGGTCTCCATATTGACCGCGATGCTGCGGATACTCTTGCCGGCGATCTTGATATGCTTCTGAACCGCAAACGTGGGAACGTCCATCACCACCACCACGCCGTCGCCCAATGCGACAAGCGCCTTGTCTCCCGCAAAGCGAATGTCGAAAATAGCCGAGGTTGTGATTTTGGAGGTCTTTTCAATCGCATTTTCCTTGGTATTCAACACCTGAATGCCTTCGAAATTCTGTCCGATCCAGAGCGAATCGCTAGCCTCGTGCAATGCGAGCGCGTATACGGATGTGCCCGCACGCGCGACAAGCTTTCCGAGATCAGGCTTTTGCAAGTCCCATTGAATTACAAAGCCATCGGCACCCGCTGAATAAAAGCCGCGGCCCGTTCCGTCAGAAATAATTGTATAAACACTGTCCCTATGACCGGAAAAAGTATCTACTTTGCGAATATTCATCTTGATAGTTTTGTAGCAAACAGTATTACCATGCCCCTCGTTCATTCCGAAAAGATAGAAGATAGCAGCACATTACTGCTCTGGAAACTGACGGAAACCGAAGCGGAACTTCAAACGGCTCTGGGTAACGGCTTTAACCAGGAAGAGCTCGACAAAATATCCCACCCGCAAAAAAAACGCGAATGGCTCGCCAGCCGGATGCTCATCAAGACATTGGCCGAGCAGTTTGGCATTAATTACGTGGGCATTCACAAGGACGAGCACGGCAAGGCATTCCTGATCGACAACGATTCGCACATTTCCATTACCCACACCGCCGAGTTCGTAGCCGTGGCCATTAACCCGACAACCGCCGTGGGCATCGATATGGAAAAGACCGACCCGAAATTGCAGCGTACTTCGAAAAAGTACCTATCCCCGCCCGAGTACGATCATGCGCAGGACGAAATGGACCGCCTTTGCATGTACTGGTGCGCGAAAGAAGCTTTGTATAAACTCTACGGAAAGAAAAAGATCAGTTTCAGGGATTCTATTTTTATCAGCCCCTTCGAGAACGCTGACGTTATTCTCAGGGGAAGCCTGACCGACGAAGACATTATCATCCCCTCCAACATTTACATCCGCTGGTTCGATGGCCATTGCCTGGCTATTGCGCTCTGATTTCAGCCTTCCGGCATTTCGTCGAGCGTCGATTTCAGTATTTTCTCGATTTCCCGGATTTTGTCCTGCTCGCTGGTTTTTTCGTAAGACAGGATCAGGTTACGCAATACACGCTGCACGATTTCCAGGTTCGTACAGGGCTGGTAGAATATGTCTTTGGATTTGATATTCAGCTGCGCGATGTAGTGATCGATATCCGTTTTAGAGAAAATGATCCCACGATTGAATACATTGATATAGAACTGCGTTTTGTCGCTTTTGTAAGTCAATACAAACAGGTTAGGCAAATTCACGCCGTACACCGGCATTCCCAGCTTTCTCGCAATCAGCAAATAGATTACGCATAAGGTAATAGGATTACCGCGGCGGCTTTCCAGCACCGAGTTGATCATCGAGTTCGTCGGTGAGTGGAAGTTCTTGGTATTGGCCGCGAAATTCATCACACCGAAAAAAATGCTGTTGATCCGCTTCACCTGGTCCACCGCATTCATTTCCTCCTGGAACTGGATCCAGATGTCGTAATAAAGCTGTTCAATGGTGGTTTTCAACTTTTCGATCGACAAATCGGGGTAATGGTAGGTGGCAATGATCCACATGCCTTCGAGCAGGTCGAGGCCGCCGCCGTTTTTCCACGCTTGTAACCGTTCGATCATAATGCTGAGCTGTAATTCGTGGATCAATTCCTCGATTTTACGCTGCACGATCGGGTTGAAACTCTCCTCCCATTCGGTCTCCAGAAAAGGTATCACTGTCCCTCCCAACGATAATATCTTCCCTTCAACATGCTGACTCACTTCATGATCTTCATCATCAAGCAAGGATATCAGTGCCTTGATTTCTTTCTGGTTCATTTTCCTCAAATCTGCGTTTTACAACCAACGGATAAATAAAAACATTTTTTTTTAATGGACGTCAAATTTTCTACTTTTGCCCGGAAAAAAAGCGGGCTAAAAGCCGTTTTGAACACCATCTATACCACCATATTCTTTAAAAAACGCGCATAACGCATGAAAATTCTCGTTACCGGAGGGGCCGGTTTTATCGGTTCCCATACCGTTGTAGAGTTACACAATGCAGGGTTCGAACCAGTCATTATCGACAACCTGTACAACTCCAATCTCAACGTTTTAGAAGGAATCAAAAAGATCACCGGCAAAGAGTTTCCGTTCTACGAAATCGACTGCAATGATGCCGACAAGGTAAGGGCTCTGTTTGAAAAAGAAAAGTTCGATGGCGTAATCCATTTCGCAGCTTACAAGGCTGTGGGTGAGTCGGTTGAAAAGCCCCTGAATTACTACGAAAACAACCTCATTTCACTTCTCGTCCTGCTTCGTGCCGCGCAGGAATTCCATGTAGATAAATTTGTATTCTCCTCGTCTTGTACCGTATATGGCCAGCCTGAAAAGCTGCCAGTGACCGAAAGCACACCGCGCCTGCCGGCCAACTCACCTTATGGCAATACCAAGGCCATTGCCGAGGATATTATCCGTGACCACGTACATTCCAACCCGGGCCTGAAAGCGATTTCATTGCGCTATTTCAACCCGATCGGCGCACACGAAACGTCGCTCATCGGCGAGCTGCCGAATGGCGTTCCGAGCAACCTGGTGCCATTTATTACCCAAACCGCAGCCGGCCTCCGCAAATCGCTGACCGTTTTTGGCAACGACTACGATACCCCCGACGGCACCTGTATCCGCGACTTCATTCACGTGGTGGATCTCGCGAGGGCGCACGTGAAGGCGCTCGACTTGCTCGAATCGCAGACGGATACCAACTATTATGATGTATTTAATGTAGGAACGGGTGAAGGTTACACCGTTTTGCAATTGATTAATACTTTTGAGGAAGTAAACGGCGTAAAACTCAACTACACCATCGGGCCACGCCGCGAAGGAGACGTCGAGAAAATCTACGCGCAGTCCGACAAAGTAAATAATGTAATGAAATGGCGTGCCGAGAAAACCATGGCGGAAGCATTACGCGATGCGTGGAACTGGCAACTAAAACTCAAAAGCTGAAAAATGAAAAAAATCTTGATTACGGGAGGAGCGGGTTTTATCGGCTCACATGTGGTTCGCCGGTTTGTCAACTTTCAC